>JAOAHX010000013.1 GCA_026415035.1 Thermodesulfobacteriota bacterium
CCATTACAGGGATGGGGGTTTTTTGTTCCATAGGAAAAAACGTGGAGGAGTTTTACCAATCCCTTAAACAGGGACGTTCGGGAATCGGGCCGATCACGCTCTTCGATCCCTCAAAATATCCTTCTCAGATTGGAGCCGAGATAAGAGATTATCGTCCCGAAGCCTATTTTGAAAAGAAGGAGTTGAAGAGGTTATCGAGAACCGATCAGCTGGGTCTCATGGCGGCAGAGGAGGCGGTGAGGGATTCCGGAGTCGATTGCTATCCTTCAGAAGAGATAGGCGTCTGCCTCGGCGCAGGCGCGGGCGGGATGTTCGAGGCCGAGGCCTATCACCGGGAGGTCCTCCTCAAGGGACGGTCGAAACCCTCTCTCGTCCTGCCCTTCATCCCGAGTTTCACGACGAGCCGGATTGCCGAGAGGTTCCAATTTTCAGGACCGAGGATGACCATCGCGACCGCCTGCAGCTCCTCGGCCACCGCCATTGGTTATGCGGCAGACCTCATCCGGAAGGGTGACTGCAAGGCCGTGGTCTGCGGAGGAAGTGAGGCCCTCTGTGAGCTCACCTTCGGGGGGTTTAACGCCCTCAAGGCGATGGACCCAACCCCCTGCAAACCCTTTGATCGGAACCGGGCGGGGATGTCTTTGGGCGAAGGCGCCGCCATCCTCGTCTTAGAGGATGGCGAAGAGGCCCTGAGACGAGGGGCGAGGGTCTTTGCGGAGTTTTTAGGCTATGGGATCGCCGGGGAGGCCCATCACATCACCGCGCCCGAGCCCGAGGGCACGGTGGAGGCACGGGTGATGCGGATGGCGATGGAGGAGGCAGGGGTCTCACCCGCGGAGGTCGATCATATCAATGCCCACGGAACCGGCACGCCCCTTAACGACAGGGTGGAGTCCGTCGCGATCAAAAAGGCCTTCGGAGAGAAGGCCTATGCCATCGCGGTCAGTTCGATCAAGTCGATGGTGGGGCACTGTTTGGGAGCGGCCGGGGCCATCGAGGCGGTGGCCTCCGTCCTTTCCATTACGAATCAATTCGTTCCTCCCACCCTCCATCACCGGGAAGGCGACGAGGATTGCGATCTCGATTACGTTCCGGAGCGTTTCCGGGAGATCGAGGTGAATGTGGTCCTCTCGAACTCCTTCGCCTTCGGGGGCAACTGCACCTCCCTGGCCTTCGGCCGTTTCGATCGCTGAGAGAAAGAGGAGAGAGGAGATGAATGGACAGAAGATCGACTACGATGCGGAGGGGAGGCTGATCGTCCCTGAGCAACCCATCATCCCCTATATCGAAGGGGATGGCGTGGGACCGGACATCTGGCGGGCATCGGTTCGCGTCTTCGATGCGGCCGTGGCGAAGTGTTATGAGGGGAAAAGAAAGATCCACTGGCTCGAGGTCTATGCGGGGGAGAAGGCCTTCCGGGTAAAAGGGGATTGGGCGCCGGAGGAGACGATCGAGGCGATTCGGGAATATAAGGTCGGCATCAAGGGGCCTCTGACCACGCCGGTGGGAGGGGAGTTCCGGAGCCTCAACGTGATGCTCAGGCAGAGGCTCGACCTCTACTGCTGCATCCGGCCGGTGAAATATATCCCTGGGACGCCCAGCCCGGTAAAACACCCCGAGAGGGTCGATATGGTGGTCTTCCGGGAGAACACCGAGGATGTCTATGCCGGGATCGAGTGGAGAGAGGGATCGAAAGAGGCCCTGCGATTGAGGGAATTTCTCCAAAGGGAGATGGGCAAGGTGATCCGCGAGGATTCCGGGATCGGCCTCAAACCCATCAGCCGCTTCGGGACGAAACGCCATGTCCGGAGGGCGATCCAGTATGCCCTCTCGCACGGCCGAAAGAGCGTCACCCTGGTCCACAAGGGAAATATCATGAAGTTCACCGAGGCCGCCTTCAGGGACTGGGGCTACGAGCTGGCCCGGGAGGAGTTCGGGGATAAGGTCGTCTTTGAAAACGAGATCGGAAACGGTCCTCTCCCAGAGGGAAAGATCTTGATGAAGGACAGGATCGCGGATGCGATGTTCCAGCAGATCCTGCTTCGACCCGAGGAATACGATGTGTTGGCCATGCCCAACCTGAATGGAGACTATATGTCCGATGCCCTGGCCGCCCAGGTGGGAGGGCTTGGCATGGCGCCCGGGGCCAACATCGGAGATCGGGCGGCTGTCTTCGAGGCCACCCATGGGAGCGCGCCCAAGTATGCAGACCAGGATGTGATCAATCCCTCCTCGGTGATCCTCTCGGGCGTGATGATGTTCGACTATTTAGGGTGGAAGGAGGCCGCAGAGGCCATCACCCGGGCCCTCGAGAAGACCATTGCCCAGAAGATCGTCACCTACGATCTGGCCCGCCAGATGAAGAAGGCCAGAAAGGTGAAGTGCTCGGAGTTCGCCATCGCCCTCATCGAAAACCTCTGAGAAAATAAAAAAGGTGACGCCCTCCTCCGAGGGCGCCACCCCTCAGGGTCTGCCCGAGGCCTCGGAAGATCAGGCCTTCTTCAGGGCCTCCATCACGACTTTCGGGGTCAGGGGGATCCGCCTGATCCGGACGCCTGTCGCATTGAAGAAGGCGTTGGCCACCGCAGGGGCCACTGCGGTGACCCCCAACTCCCCGATCCCGCCGATTCGATCGGTGCTCTTGACGATGTGGACCTCGATCTCGGGGACCTCGCTCATCCGGAGGATGGGGTAGTCATCCACATTGGCCGAGGCCACCCCTCCATTGGCAAATTGCACCTCCTCCTTCAGGGCGGTGCTGAGGGCCAGGATGATTCCGCCCTCGATCTGTTCCACGAGCGGGCCCGGGTTGACCACAGGTCCGCAATCGACCGCGGCAACGACTCGATGGACCTTGATCTTCCCCGTGTTTTTATCGACCGAGAGATCCACGACCTTGGCGATCCAGGTCCCGAAGCAGGCATGCTGGGCGATGCCCCGTCCCATTCCTTTTGGAATCGGTTTTCCCCATCCCGCCTTCTCGGCCACGGTCTGAAGCACCCGGCTGGCGCGCTTGTTGTTCTTCAAGAGCTGGAGCCTGAATTCGACAGGGTCCTTGCGGGCGGCATGGGCCAGTTCATCGAGGAAGGATTCGATGGCAAAGGCATTGGGCGCGTTCTGGACCGAACGCCAGGGCCAGCAGGGGATGGGGAGGTCGGTCATGACGAATTCGATGTAGAGGTTCGGGATCTCGTATTGAATCCGGTCGTTCCAGTGAGGAGAGTCGGCCACGTTCCAGAGGCCCCAGAGATTGTAGTAGTCGATACCTCCTTTAATCAGGCCGGGGTTGACCGGCCTCATGATCGAAATGGAGGCGGTCTTATGAGACCAGCCGGTCAACTGCCCCTGGGCATCGAGGGCCCCCTGGATCCGGTGGGTCATGGGCGCCCGGAAGCGATCATATTTGATGTCGTCCTCCCGGGTCCAAATCACCTTGACCGGTCTTTTGAGCTCCCTTGAGATCGTGACCGCCTCGGCCACGAAGTCTCCGAAGGCGCGCCTTCCCAGTCCGCAACCCAAGAAAGTGGTGTGGACATGGATCTTGTCGGGAGGAAGTTTCGTGATGCCCGCGGCCATCCCGCGGACGCCGGTCTGGTTCTGGGTGGGGGTCCAGATGTCGCAGCGGTCATCCTGAACATAGGCCGTGGTGTTCATCGGCTCCATGGTCACATGGGCCACGCACGGGATGTAGTAGGTGGCCTCCACCTTCTTGGCAGCTTCGCCGAGGGCTTTTCTCACATCTCCCACCTCGTGGACCTTCGCTCCGGGTTTATCGAGGTCTTCCATCATCAATTTCTCGATGGAGGCGTTGTCCATATCGGGGTGCGTCCCCTTATCCCACTGGATCTTGAGGGCCTCTCTGCCCTTCAAGGCCGCCTCGGTGGAGGTGGCACAGACGGCGATGCCCTGGGGGATCTGGATCACCCTGACCACACCCTTCACCTGCTCGGCGCCTTTCGGGTCGAAGGAGATGACCTTTGCGCCATAGGCGGGCGGACGGGCGATCACCGCATAATGGAGGTCCTTCATGTCCACGTCGAGGCCGTAGATCGCCTTGCCGCTCACCTTCTCCGGAACGTCGAACCGGGGCATGGGCTTGCCCATGTAACGGAACTCCTCCTCTTTTTTCAGAGGAGGGTCTTTGGGCACCTCCAACTTGGCCGCCTTCTCGCAGAGTTGGCCATAGGTGAGGGAGCGCTTGCTCTTCTCGTGTCTCACCGTTCCCAGAACCGCTTGACACTCCGTTTCAGGGACGTTCCAGGTCTCTGCGGCCGCCCGGATCAGCATGGCCCGGGCCGCTGCCCCCGCCTTTCGCAGCGGATCGTAAAACGCCCTCACGCTGGCACTGGCCACCGTGATCTGGGCTCCCAGGACGGGGTTCTTCAAGGCGTCGGCCGCCGGTCCCTGTTTGATGGTGACCCGTTTCCAGTCGGCCTCCAGTTCGTCGGCCAGGATCATGGCCTGGGCGGTCAAGGCGCCCTGCCCCATCTCGGAGTTTCCGATGACGATGGTCACCTTATTATCGGAGGTGAGGTGGAGCCACACATTGGGGTTAAACGTGATCAGGTCCCTCTTCTCCGAGGCATTGAGGATCTCATATCCGAAAGGGGTAACCGTCACGGCAAGGCTAAAGCCGGCCAGTTTCAGGAAAGAACGACGGGAGATGGCAGGGGTCATCATCTTTTGCCCTCCTTTCTCAGGCTTTTCACCGCGGTCTGAATGCCCTTCTTGATCCTCGGGTAAGTCCCGCAACGGCAGATCACGTCGTCCATCTGGGCGATGATCTGGTCGGCCGTGGGAGTGGGTTTCTTTGCGAGGAGGGCGGCCACCTGCATGATAATCCCTGGCTGGCAGAAGCCGCACTGGGGCACCTGCTCCTGGATCCAGGCCTTCTTGACCGGATGGGTCTCGGGAAGGCCTTCGATCGTGGTGATCTTCTTCCCCTTGACCTGTCCCACCGAGATCGTGCAGGAGCGCTCTGCCTTGCCATCGATATGGACGGTGCAGGCCCCGCATTCCCCGATGCCGCACCCGTACTTGGTGCCCGTGAGCTTCAGGTGATCCCTCAAGACCCAAAGAAGCGTCGCCTCTTCGGGCACGTCGACGTTTACCTTCTTGCCGTTGACATTCAACGTAACCATCTTCTCTCTCCTTTCTTCCGAGTCTTCGGAGATCCCCGTTCAGGGATTGACCCTTATCAAATTTTCCGATTTCTGTCAATGCGAAAATCGGGTTTGCGGAGGGAGTGGATAGGATCTCGGGGCTTTGACAGGCCTTTTGTTTTCGGTTTAAATATGTTAGGAGTGAATTTAAAAGGGTTCGAGGACGAGGGTCCAAATGGCCGAAGGGAAGAAACCGAAACAGCCGCCCCGGATCGATATTTATAAGGCCTGGTGCAAGGCCTGCGGCATCTGCGTGGCCTTCTGTCCCACAGGGGTCCTGGCCAAGGACGAGGCCGGATATCCCTATGTGAAGGAACTCGAAAAGTGCATCAACTGCGGATGGTGCGAGATCCGCTGTCCCGATTTTGCCATCACCGTGGAGACGAAAGACAGAGAGAAGACAAGGGTCGAGGAAAAAGGTGACGAGAGAGAGCCAGAGAGGGAAGAGGAGGTCTCCCCGGAGAGAATTGTTGCTCCAGGGCAATGAGGCCATCGCCGAGGGGGCCCTTCGAGCGGGGTGTCGCTTCTTTGCCGGCTATCCCATCACACCGGCCACGGAGATTTCCGAGGTATTATCGGTCCGGTTGCCCAAGGTCGATGGCGTCTTCATCCAGATGGAGGATGAGATCGCCAGCCTCGGCGCGGTCATCGGCGCCTCCCTCGCAGGGGTGAAGGCGATGACGGCCACCAGCGGTCCCGGATTCTCCTTGATGCAGGAGAATTTGGGGCTGGCCATCATCGCGGAGATCCCCTGTGTCATCGTCAACGTGATGCGGGGAGGCCCCAGTACCGGGCTACCCACCTTCCCCGCCCAGGGCGACGTCATGCAGGCCCGATGGGGAACGCACGGCGATCACCCCATCATCGTCCTCTCTGCTTCGACGGTCCGCGAATGTTACGACATGACCATCCGGGCCTTCAACCTCTCCGAAAGGTTTCGAATCCCCGTGATTCTCCTCATCGACGAGGTGGTGGGCCATATGCGGGAGAAGATGGTCCTGGACGACGAGGAGGAGATCGAGATCGTCAACCGGGTCAAGCCCACCATGCCGCCCGAATGGTACATCCCCTACGAGGACACCCCGAGCGGCGTTCCGCCCATGGCCAATTTCGGAGAGGGGTATCGTTACCATGTCACCGGCCTGACGCACGACGTCCGGGGCTTTCCCACCTCGAGGCCGGACGAGATCGGGCCCTTCATCGCGAGGCTCCATCGAAAGATCAGCTCCCATTTCTCCGAGATCCAGAAGGCTGAATTCTTTCTGACCGACGATGCCGACATCACGATCGTCGCCTACGGATGCGTGGCTCGGTCGGCCAAACGGGCCGTGATCGAGGCCAGGGAGAAGGGGTTGAAGGTCGGGCTCCTCAAACTGTCCACCCTCTGGCCCTTCATGCGGACGGCCGTGGAGAGGGTCCTCCAGACCTCGAAGATCCTCATCGTGCCCGAGATGAACATGGGCCAGATCTCCCGCGAGGTGAAGCGGGTCAACCGGGGCATCGCCCGGGTCTTCACCCTCAACAAGGTGGACGGGACGATCATCACGCCGATGGAGATCCTGAACCGGATCGAGGAGGTCAGCTGATGCCGGAGATCACGAAGCTGATCCACAAGTACCTTCGCCACGACAAGAAATTTCCCCACGTCTGGTGCCCGGGCTGCGGGATCGGCATCATGCTGGGCTCCCTCATCCGCTCCATCGACCGCATCGGTTACACGAAAGACGAGGTGGTCCTCGTCTCCGGCATCGGCTGTTCGAGCCGCCTTCCGGTCTACGTCGATTTCAATACCCTTCACACCACCCACGGCCGTGCCCTCACCTTCGCCACCGGGATCAAGCTGGCCAAACCCCAACTCAAGGTGATCGTCATCATGGGCGATGGGGATGCGGTGGCCATCGGCGGCAATCACTTCATCCATGCCGCCCGGCGAAACATCGATCTCACCGCCCTGATCCTGAACAACAGCATCTACGGCATGACGGGCGGTCAGAGTTCTCCGACCACTCCTTACGGCATGAGATCCACCACCACGGTCTACAGCAACATTGAACAGGCCTTCAACATCTCCGAGCTGGCCGCCACGGCAGGGGCGGCCTTCGTGGCCCGAGGGACGGTTTATCATGCCAGGCTTCTGGATAGCCTGATGGAGAAGGCCTTCCTCAAGAGGGGATTCTCCGTGGTGGAGGTCATCTCTCACTGCCATGTCCAGTACGGGAGGCAGAACCGTTTGGGCACGGCCGTGGAGATGATGGAACAGCAGCGCGACCGGGCCGTCCCCGTGGAGAAGGCCGCCAAGATGAAGGAGGAGGAGCTGCGGGATAAAATCGTGATCGGAGTGCTCATCGACAAGGACCTTCCGGTTTACCACGACGAATATAAAAAGATCCAGGAACGGGCCAAAGCCGCCGGGGGAAGTTAACCCCGCCCCGCCTCCCCTTCCCTGAAGGGGAGGAAGAGAAGGGGGATGAGATCCGAAGGAGTTGGAATGGGATATCGGTACGAGATTCGACTGGGAGGCTCAGGGGGGCAGGGGATCATCCTGATGGGGATCATCCTGGCCGAGGCGATCGGCATCTACGACCGAAAATATGTGGCCCAGACCCAGAGCTATGGACCCGAGGCCAGGGGAGGATCGAGCAAATCGGAGGTGATCGTCAGCGACGAGGAGATCGACTATCCCAAGGCGATGAAACCGGACCTCCTTCTGGCCATGAACCAGAAGTCCTGCGACGAATTCTTTCCAGACCTCAAACCGGAGGGCCTTCTCATCGTCGATTCGACCTTTGTGACCCAGGTCCCACAACCGAGGGCCTATCAGATCCCCTTCACCCGGATCGCCCGAGAAAAATTTAAGCGGGAGATGGTGGCCAATATCGTGGCCCTCGGCGCCCTCTCCCAGCTCACCAACATCGTCTCACCCAGAGCGATCGAGTCGGCCGTGCTGGCGCGGGTCCCCAAGGGAACGGAGAAGCTCAACCGGGACGCCCTGAGGGCCGGGATGGCGGCGGCCCGAAAGGCCAAAAAGGAATGGTTGAAGCGGGAGATTCCTCCAGAAATTCCCAAAGAAGACCTCTTGGATTCCTATTAACCCGTCCGCCCTCGCTTCGACATCGCTATGAGAAGAAGCCCGATCGTTTATGCGTTGACCAAATCTGTGGCCCGGCTGGTCCTCTCCCTCTTTTACAGGATCGAGACCGTCATCCAGGGGGTTCTTCCGGAGGAAGGGCCGGTGATCCTCCTTCCGAAGCACCAGTATTGGGTGGACATTCCCCTGGTGGGGCTCGTCTTTGAAACGCCCCTCTATTTCGTGGCCAAAAAGGAACTCTTCCGGCTTCCCCTCGTCCGCCAATATCTCTCCTCGGGCGGCGGGATCCCCGTGGACCGGGAGAGAACGATCCGAACGCTTCGTTCCTTCAAAAGGCTCCTGGCCCTGCTAAGGGCGAAGGAGTGGATCGTCATCTTTCCGGAAGGCACCTACTTCAGAGACAGGGTGGGCGCTGGCAAAAGCAGGCTCCTTCAAATGATCCTGAGACACCAGGCCCAATTGAATCGCCCCATCCCCTTTGTGCCGGTGGGGATCCGGTATGGAGAGAAAATCGGATGGAGGAAGCGGGTGGAGATCTCTGTCGGAGCCCCTCTGTTTGCAGAGAAGGAATCTGAGGCGATCTTCTTGACCGAACGAGTGATGGAGGAGATCAGCCGGTTGTGCCAATTACCCAAAGGGAGATAAGGAGGTTCTATGCCGAGGCGAGAAAGGGATCGGGAACTGGCCAGGAGGAGAAAACGCCGGGAGAAGCGCAGGAAGCTGAGGGCCAAAGGACTGTTGCCTCCTGCTGTCCCCAACGTGAGCGAACCGGCAAAGAAGGGGGCGGGCAAGAGGTCCGAAAAGGCCCCCGGGAAGGAGGCCCCTAAACCTACAGAGCCCTCTTCTCCAGAAGGCTAATCGACCCTGGGAAGAGATCGCCGGGGAGGGCCCTACGCAATTGCGCGGAAGACGGATCTCCTCGGACCCCCCCTTTTCCCCCTTCGGATCTCCTACGGCCTGGATTTCATCGGAATGAAGTACCAGGTCCCTCGCCGCATCTGCCGGATCTCTCGGAGGAGCTGATCGAGATCCTCTTTCCGATTGACAAAGTCGATCTCGCTCGTATCGACGACCAGGAGGGGGCTCCGGTCGTAGTGGAAGAAGTAATAATTGTAAGCCTCCGTCAGGGATCGAAGGTAGTCGAAGTCCACCTCCTTCTCGTAGGCGATGTTTCGGGATCGGATCCTCTGATGGAGGACCTCGGGCTTCGCCTGGAGGAAGATCACCAAGTCCGGATCGGGGATCTGCCCTTTGAGGAGGCAATAGACCTGTTCGTAGAGGGCCAGCTCCTGGTCGTCCAAGTTCAAGGAGGCGAAGATCCGGTCTTTGGCAAAGAGATAGTCGCTCAGGGTCACTTGATTGAAGAGGTCGAGCTGGGCGATCTCCCGTTGCTGCTGGAACCGGTTGAGGAGGAAGAAGAGCTGCGTTTGAAAGGCATACTTCCTCCGGTCCTGGTAAAAGAGAGGGAGGAAGGGATTCTCCTCGGGCCTTTCGAGGATGAGGCGGGCATTGAACTCTTTGGCGAGCAACCGGGCCAGGCTCGTCTTGCCGACGCCGATCGGTCCTTCGATGACGATATACTGAAACATGCTCGTCCGAGGCCCAGGGCTATGGCATTCGGAATCTCTTTCCGGGGAGACGGACGGTCATGACCGGACAGGGCGATTTCCGAACCACCTTCTCGGCCGTGCTTCCGAAAAAGACGTGATCCAATCCCGTGCGACCGTGGGTTCCCATCACGATGAGGTCGGCCGATTCCTTCTTGGCCACCCGGATGATCTCGATGAAGGCCTCCCCCTCCTGAATGAGGATCTTCACGTTCTTGAAGGTTCCCATCTTCTTCAGGTAGTGCTCCTTGAGGAGGTCGTCCATCTCCTGTTTGCGGGACCGTTTCAACTCCTCGAGTTTCTCCGGAGGAAGGTAGATCGACAGTTGCTCCGGATGCACGGGGGGCGGGGTGACGTGGAGGATCAGCAGGGAGGCCTTGTAGGTCTTGGCCAGGTCGAGGGCGTAACGGAAGGCATAGTGGGAATCCTCCGAAAAATCCGTGCAGAAAAGGATCTTCTTGAACATCGTCTTCCCTCCTTTGGGTTCGATCGTTCTGTTTCGGTGGCGGGGATTCGCCCTTCCTTCTTGACAAGGTTCTTTTTCAGATTTATGTTTCACCATATTTATCATAAAACGGCCTTTCTTTTCCACAAAAATCTTTTCCCATCGGAGGAAGGCCCTTCTTCGGGACTCTTCCCCCAGGGTTGAGAAGAGGATTTCGGCGGGAGGAAGGACATGCTCAGGAACAAACAGATCGGGTTTGTGGGAGCGGGCAATATGGGCGAGGCCCTCATCCACGGCCTGCTCCACGGCCATCTCTGCCGGCCCGAACAGATCCTCTGTTCGGACGCCAAGCCGGAAAGGCTCAAGTGGATTCGAGAGCGATATGCCGTAAAGGGGACCTCCCATAATGTGGAGGTGGTGAAGCACTCCGACATCCTCATCCTGGCCGTCAAGCCCCAGATCATGAAGCCGGTGGTGGAGGAGGTGGCCAAACATCTCGATCTCACCAAATTGATCATCTCGATCGCCGCGGGCGTTCCCCTCGATGCGATCGAATCGTGCGCCCGAAAGGAGTTGAAGCTGATCCGGGTGATGCCCAACATCTGCGTCTCGGTCCGGGAGGGCATCTCGGCCATCGCCGGAGGAAGGCATGCCTCCAAAGAGGATCTGATGGTGGCCAAGACGATCTTCGATTCCGTGGGGAAATCGATCTTCATCGAGGAGTCGCTTCTGGATGCCGTGACCGGTCTGAGCGGGAGCGGTCCGGCCTACATCTTCCTCATCATCGATGCCCTGGCCGATGCAGGGGTGAAGGTGGGGCTTTCAAGAAACGATGCCCTGGTCCTCGCCTCTCAGACCGTCTTGGGGGCGGCCAAGATGTTGATCGAGACCGGAGAACATCCCGGAAAGTTAAAAGACATGGTCACCTCGCCGGGCGGGACCGCCATTGCCGGCCTCCATACCCTGGAGCAGGGAGGGGTGAGGACCACCCTCATCAACGCGGTCGAGGTGGCCACCCAGCGGGCAAGGGTCCTCGGCGAGATGATGAAGAACAACCTGACCAACGAGAAAGGTTAACGGGGGGGCGTAAGATGGCGAAGCCGGAGATCGAATTTATCGACATCGACACAGAGTACGAATGGCGGCCCGTGGAGGGCGATACCCTCGGGATCAAGGAGAAGATCCTGAGCCTCGATCCGGAGACCGGATCCTATACCCGGCTGCTCAAGTTCCCCCCGGGAATCCGGACCCCGGAGACCCTCGTCCACGACTTCTGGGAAGAGGTCTATATCGTTGAGGGGGAGCTGATCGACCTTGGGAAGAAGAAGACCTTCGGTAAGGGGTTTTACGCCTGCCGGCCTCCCGGGATGAAACACGGACCCTACGAAATCCCCCGAGGATGCATCACCTTCGAGATCCGATACTACAAATGAGGCGATCCCAGGAGACCTAAAGATGAAGACCCTTCGATTCATCCTCGAGACCATGGGTAAGGAGGAAGAGATCCTTTTCACGGTCAGACGGATGATCAACGCCGGCTACACGGGCAGGGACCAGGAGAAGGTGAGGCACCATATCGAAGAGCTGAAGAAGGAGGGGGTGCCGGCGCCGGATTCGACGCCCACGGCCTACGAGATGATCACCCAATTGGTCACCTTCGACGAAGAGATCGAGGTGGTGAGCGAGCGGACCTCCGGCGAGGCCGAATATGTCCTCCTCTGCTCCGGAGAGGAGATTTATGTGGGCGTGGGAAGCGATCACACCGACCGGGAGCTGGAGGCGGTGAGCATCCTCAAATCGAAGCAGATCTGCCCCAACGTGATGTCGGACCGCCTCTGGAGGTTTTCGGAGGTGGAGGCGGACTGGGATGGAATGGTCCTGAGGTCCTGGACGGAAGACGAAACCGGGAAAAGGGTCCTCTATCAGGAGGCCACCCTTTCGGCGATCCTTTCGCCAGGGGACCTGATCGATTTCGTTAAGAAGAAGGCGAAGGAGGAGCGCCTCGACGGAACGATGATCTTCTCCGGAACCATCCCGCTCTTGACCGGGACCTTCCTCTACGGGCCATCCTTCGAGGCAGAGCTTTTCAACCCTCGAACGGGGAAGCGGTTGGGTTGCCATTACCGGGTCCGAGTGCTCGACTACCTGAGGAGATGATCGATGATCCAGGTGGTCTCGGTTCAACTCTCGATCGGGGACGAGGAGAAGGCGAAGAGGATCGAACGGGTCGAGGCCCTGCTCGACCAGGCCAGAGGGGCGGAGCTCGTCATCCTTCCCGAAATCTGGAACATCGGCTATTTCTCCTTCGACCTCTATGCGAAGGAGGCCGAGACGATCCAGGGCGAGACGGCCCGCAGGCTCTCCCGGAAGGCCAAGGAGCACGGGTTCTTTCTCCACGGCGGAAGTTTCGTGGAGGTCGAAGAGGGAAAACTCTTTAACACCAGCCTCCTCTTCGATCCCGACGGGCAGGTTATCGCCCGTTACCGGAAGATCCACCTCTTCGGATACGGGTCTCAGGAGAGCCAGCTCCTTACCCGGGGGAACGAGGTGGTCGTGGTCGAAACGCCCTTGGGCAAACTGGGAATGTGCACCTGTTACGATCTCCGGTTTCCGGAGCTCTTCCGGATCATGCTCGACCGGGGCGCCGAACTCTTTTTAGTGACCTCGGGATGGCCCTATCCGAGGCTGGAGCACTGGTTGATGTTCAACCGGGTCCGGGCGATCGAGAACAGCGCCTTTCTCGTCTCAAGCAACGGCACGGGAAAGAACCGGGGGGTCCAATTTTGCGGACACAGCATGATCGTCGACCCCTGGGGGACGATCCTGGCCAGCGCCGGGGATGAGGAGTGCCTCCTCCGGGCCGAGATCGATCTGAAGAAGGTCTCCTCGGTTCGAAAGGAATTTCCAGCCGTCCAGGATCGAATTTTACGATGCGTCTGAGGCCCTTTGAATTCTTCCATCCCCTTTCGCTTCAGGAAGGCCTCGACCTCCTCGACCGATACGGAGAGGAGGCCCAACCGATCGCAGGCGGGACAGATCTCATCGTCCAGATGAAGCAGAGGTTGATCCGGCCGCCCAGATTGGTCAACCTGCTTTCCCTTTCCGAGCTGAGGAAGATCGAAAAAACGGACCAGGGCCTGAGGATCGGCGCCCTGACGAGGCATGCCGAGATCGAAGGCTCCGCCCTCGTCCGGGAGGGGTGGTCCCTCCTCGCACGCTCCTGCCACAAGGTAGGCTCCCCCCAGATTCGCCATCTCGGAACGGTGGGCGGGAATCTCTGCAACGCCTCTCCTGCTGCCGATACCGCCCCGGCCCTTCTCGTCCTCGGAGCCGAGGTCAGCCTCTCGAGCAAGAAGGGGGAGAGACGAATTCCCCTCGAGGCCTTCTTCAAGGGCCCTGGCCAGACGGTCCTCCGGGAGGGAGAGCTTTTAAAAGAGGTGATCGTCCCGGGACCGCCCGAGGGGAGTCGTTTCTCGTATCTCAAATTGGGGCGGAGAAAGAGCATGGACCTCGCCCTGGTGAGCGTCGCCGTCCTCTTGACATTGGGAGGAGGCGATCAGAGGTTCGAAAAGGTAAGGATCGGTTTGGGTTCGGTCGGCCCGACCCCCATCCGGGCAAGGGAAGCAGAAAAGGTAATTGAAGGAGGACCTGTAAAGGAAGAGGCGATCCGTGAGGCGGCGGAGGTGGCCTCGAGGCATTGCGAGCCGATCACCGATATTCGGGCCTCTGCCGAATATCGAAGGGAGATGGTGAAGGTCCTGGTCGCAAGGGCGATTCAGGACTGCCTCGGGCTTCCCATCCCTCCCACGGGCATTTGAGGGAGACCCTCGGGAGCGACATCGGTGAAATATCCCCTGAGGTTGACGGTCAACGGAGAGCTCTTCGAGCTTGAGGTCGAAGCCCATCGGACCCTCCTCGAGGTGTTGCGAAAGGACCTAAGATTAAAGGGGGCCAAGGAGGGTTGCGGGGCTGGAGAGTGCGGGGCCTGCACCGTCTTGCTGGATGACGAGCCCGTCAACTCCTGTCTGGTCCTTGCCCTGCAGGCAGACGGAAGGCGGGTGACCACCATCGAAGGCCTGGCACAGGGGACAACCCTTCACCCCCTCCAGGAGGCCTTCATCCGGCATGGGGCGATTCAATGCGGATTCTGCACGCCGGGGATGATCCTCTCGGCCAAAGCCTTTCTCGATCGAAACCCGGAGCCCACGGAGAGGGAGATCCGTGAAGCCTTGGTGGGAAACTTCTGCCGCTGCACGGGATATCAAAAGGTCGTTGAAGCGATCCTCTCTTTGACACGAAGGGAAATGGGAAGAAAGGGCCCAGGAGGATGATCGCACCATGTCGACCTATTCGATCGTAGGCCGTTCCGTCCCCCAGATCGATGGGCGGGAAAAGGCCCAAGGGAAACTTGAATTCATCACCGACCTCGAGCTACCGGGAATGCTCTACGGCAAGGTCCTGAGAAGCCCCCTCCCCCATGCGCGCATCGTATCGATCGATCCCTCCAGGGCAAAACGGTTGAGGGGAGTCAGGGCCGTGGTCACGGCCGAAGACACCCCTAAAATCCCCTTCGGTCCGAGGACGGAGGACTGGCAGATCTTCGCCGTAGATAAGGTCCGGTTCATCGGCGACGAGGTGGCCGCCGTGGCCGCGGTGGACGAGGAGACGGCAGAGGAGGCCCTCGATCTGATCCGCGTGGAGTACGAGGAGCTTCCCGCGGTCTTCGATCCCATCGAGGCGATGAAGCCCGGCGCCCCTTTGATCCATGACCGGCCCAACAATATCGTCTCTGAATTCAGATTGGAGCGGGGCGACGTGGAGAGGGCCTTTCGGGAGTGCGACGTCGTCCACGCCGGCCGCTACTACACGAACCAGGTCTATCAGGCCTATCTCGAACCGATGGCCTGTATCGCCCATGTCGACCCTTCGGGAAGATTGACCCTCTACCTGGCTACCCAGATCCCCTCGATGACAAGGCTCACCTATGCCAAGGCCCTGGGCCTTCCCCTCGAAAAGGTCCGGGTCGTCGTCCCTCCCTATGGCGGCGCCTTCGGCGCCAAGATGGAGACCAATCTTCATCTGGCCGCAGCCGTCCTCAGTCAGAAGACGGGAAGACCGGTCCGGATGGTCAACAGCCGAGAAGAGGACTTCATGGCCGGCAACCCGAGGGTCCCGATGTATATCGACCTCAAGGTGGGTGCCAAGAAGGACGGAAGGTTGATCGCCAAAGAGGTGAGGGTCATCGGCGGCTCCGGTGCGAGGGCGATCTATTCGATGGCCATTGTGGCCACGGCCTGTTACCGGGTCGACTCCCTTTACCGATTCGAACATCTAAAGACCGAGGGCCTGACGGTTTACACCAACACCGTCCCCACCAGCTGTTTCCGGGGCTTCGGAAATGCCCAGATGACCTTTGCCCTCGAGAGCACGCTCGATATGATCGCGGAGGCGATCGGGATGGACCCGGCCGAATTGCGGATCAGAAACGGGCTCAAGACCGGAGAGGTCTCGATCCATGGCTGGCAGATCGGCTCTTCGGGGCTGGAGGAGTGCGTGCGAAGGGCCGTGGAGGTCTCGGGCTGGGAGGAGAAACGCCGGCAGAAGCGTTTTGCCCGAGGCATCGGTCTGGCCTGCTGCAACCACGTCTCGGGCAACCGGGCCTTCTCCAGGGAGTTCGACGGGGGCGCCGGGATCGTGCGGATCGGAAGGGAGGGAAAGGTCCTCGTCTATCACGGCGAGTCCGACATGGGCCAGGGGCAGAGGACCGTCTTTTCCCAGATCGTGGCCGAGGCGCTCGGGGTTGGCCTTGATCGGATCGAGGTGGCCCAGGTCGATACCGAGATCAGCCCTTTCGGCCTCGGTAGCTTTGCCACGCGCGGGACGGTCTTCGGCGGAAACGGCCTTAAAGCCGCAGCCGAGGCTGCGAAGCAGCAGCTCCTCGAAGGGGTGGCCGAGATCTTCGAGACCTCCCCATCCGCCCTGGAGATCCGAGAGGGGAAGGTCTTTGTCAGGGATGAACCGGAGCGTTGCCTCCCATTTGAGAAGGTCGCCGAAGCCTGTATGCTCAGGCGGGGCGGCGCTCCTGTCGTGGGCACAGGGTTCTGGGTTCCGGATACGGAGCTTCCAGATCCCGTGACCAAGTACGGAAATATCTCTCCGGCTTATCCGTTCGCCTGCCAGATCGCCGAGGTGGAGGTGGATACCGAGACCGGCCAGGTCAACGTGATCCGTTACACCGCAGCCCATGACGTGGGGCGGGCCATCAATCCCCAGGCCATCGAAGGCCAGATTCACGGCGGGGTGGCCCAGGGGATCGGCTGGGCCTTGACGGAGGACATGATCCTCCGGGACGGAAAGGTGCTCAACCCCGACTTCAGGGATTACGTGATGCCGGGGCCGCTCGATCTTCCGCCGATTCAGACGATTTTGGTGGAACCGGTCGATCCCAACGGGCCTTACGGAGCCAAAGGCATCGGGGAGCCCGCGCTCAATCCCTCCCCTGCCGCGGTGGCCAATGCCATTTACGATGCCATCGGCATCCGCTTCACGGAGCTCCCCATCACCCCGGAGAAAATCCTGAAGGCACTGAAAGCCAAGAAGAGAGGGTCTCATGGCTGACTTGAAAGTTCAGTTTTGCGGGATCGAGTTTAAAAACCCCATCCTGGCGGCCTCGGCCGAGCCCACGCTCTCGGCGGCCAACATGAAGCAGGTCATCCAAACCGGCGCGGGCGGACTCGTGGCCAAGACCGTGACGGACTCCGAGGCCCTGAGGCGCCTGACCAAGAGGTCCAAGTTTCGCTACCTCGACGAAGAGCACCGGGTCTGTCGGGGGAAGGTGCCCCGCCTCTTCACCTTTTTCGGTCGAACCGGCCTCGCCGAAGAGACGCCCGAAGAGTGGATGAAGGAGCTGAAGGAGGCCCAGGCCTCTGCCCTGAAATCGGATTGCGTGATCATCGGCAGCGTGGCCGGGACGACGGTCGAAAGCTGGGTGACCCTTGCGAAGATGATCGAAGACACGGGGATCCGCCTGGTCGAGCTTAACTTCGGGTGTCCCCACCCCTCGGAGATGAAGGGGACGCCCACGGGCATGCTGGTCGGGCAGGATAAAGCCTCGGCCTCCGAGATCACCCATCGGGTGACCGAGGCCGTGAAGATTCCCGTGATCATCAAACTGACGCCCCAGGTGGCCGATGTGGTGGAGATGGCCCGGGCGGTCCGATCGGCAGGGGCCTCGGCCGTGACGATCATCAACCGCTTCGTCGGATTCTGCGTCGATATCGAGACAGGAAAACCCCTCCTCCATGGGTGGGCAGGCGTGGGAGGTCCCTGGGTCAAACCCTTGACCCTCCGATGGGTCTCCAAGATTTACACGAGCCTCGGCCTTCCCATCACCGGGACCAACGGCGTCTACGACTGGAAGGACGCCGTGGAGTTTATGATGTCCGGGGCGAGCCTGGTCCAGTTCTGCTCGGTCGTGATGCTCAAGGGATATGCCTATCTCGGGCGAATCGTGAAGGACCTGGAAGGCTTCCTGGACCGCAAAGGATACGGGTCGGTTCGAGAGATCATCGGCCTGGCGGCCCGGGCGGCCATGACCTACGAGGAGATGGAATCGCTTCCCAAGGAATATGCCTCGATCGATCCCACCCTGTGCACCGCCTGCAGGCGCTGTTTTCGTTCCTGTTTCTACAACGCGATCGAGGTAAAGGGGAAGGCCGTGAGGATCACCGAGGCCTGCCGGGGCTGTGGCCTCTGCACCTGCGTCTGTCCCGTGCCGGGCGCCATCCACCTTCAGAGCGAACCGCTCCGTTTTTCTTCTTGACAAACTCCCGCCGATGATGTAATGGTTTAACCATTCGAAATGGATCGGATCTTCAGGAAGGCCAAACAGAGCCGGGCCTTCGAGGACGTCGTCTCCCAGATCCAGGAGGCGATCCTCGAAGGGAGATTGAAAACCGGGGAGCGGCTTCCGGGCGAACGGCAGTTGCGGGAGGCCTTTCAGGTCAGCCGGGGCACCCTGAGGGAGGCCCTCCGGACCCTGGAGCAGAAGAAGCTCATCCAGATCCGGACCGGAGCCCGAGGGGGCGCGATCGTCTGTCCGGTCAACACCGAGCCCGTCAGCGAAAGCCTCGACCTCCTGCTCCGGTATCAGAAGGTCGGCCTGAAGGAGCTCGCGGAGTTCCGGGAGGAGGTGGAGGGAGCCGTGGCCGAGAGGGCAGCCCGGAGGGCGAAGAAGGAGGACATCGAGGAGCTGAAGGCCTATCTCGGATCGATGCAACCCCTCCTCGAGGACGGCCGAAATACCTGGAGGGAGATGATCGAGATCGACAACCAATTTCATCGATGCCTGGCCCGGATGGCGGGCAACCGGGTCTTCGAATCGATCCTGACGATCGTCTATGACAACATCTTTCGGTATTTCGATCGGTTCCTTCCCAGAGACAAGAAGGTGGTCGAGAGGATCTACAAGGACCTGAGCGGGATCGTCGAGGCCATCCAAATGAAGGACCCCCAGAAGACCAAGGCCCTGATCCAGGACCACGTGAGGCGGTTCGACCGGATGATGGAGGCAAATCGGAAGAAGGTCTTCGGGTGAGAAGGAGGTGATGGCAGAGAAGGACGTAAGAATGCCAAAGGTTGGAACGAGCCTCTAAAAGCAGAGGGAATCCATTTTCAAGGAGGGAGAGATGAAAAAGGTAAGCCTGTGGACGTTGACAATACTTCTTTGCATAGGAATAGGTGTCTCATGGGTCACGCCCAAATCGACCGAGGCCCAGACCATCTCCTGGAAGATGCAGACGACCTGGCCCGCGGGCATGGCCCTTCACACGAGCGCGGTCGGTCTGGCCAAGAGGATCGAGGAGATGACAGGCGGCAGGCTCAAGATCGAGGTCTTGCCTGCAGGGGCCATCGTCCCTGCCTTTGAGGTCTTAGGAGCGGTCCACAAGGGGACCCTCGATGCGGCCCACGGATGGTCCGCCTACTGGATCGGAAGACACCCGGCGGCCAACCTCTTCTCCAGCGTGGCAGGCGGTCCCTTCGGCATGGACAACGTGGACTATGCGGGCTGGCTCTACCACGGAGGAGGACTGGAGCTTTACAGAGAACTTTACCTCGATGTGATGAAGATGAACGTCATGGTCTTTCCGACCGACATCATCGCCTCCGAACCCTTAGGTTGGTTTAAGAAGCCGATCAAGTCCTGGGCCGATTTAAAGGGGATCAAGATGCGAGAGGCGGGCTTGACGGCGGAGATCTATAAAGAGGCGGGCATCACGGTCGTGGCCATGCCCGGAGGCGAGATCCTGCCTGCGATGGAGCGGGGGGTGATCGACGGAGCGGCCTTCATGTGCCCCACCACGGACAAGGAACTGGGACTCATGGATGTGGCCAAATTCTACCATGCCCCGGGCATCCACCGGCACACCGGCACCTTGGAGCTCCTCATCAACAAAGAGAAATGGGATAGACTGCCAGCGGACATCAAGGCCATCGTCGATGTGGCCAGCCGCGAAAACCTCTTCCGCGCCTGGATCGACCTGGTCGATAAGAACGTAAAGGACCTCGAAGTCCTCAAGACCAAACATGGTGTGAAACTGGTCGAGACCCCCAAAGAGGTCATCCTCGAAATCCTGAAGGCGTGGGATAAGGTGGCGGCCCGATATGTGGCCAAGGACCCCTTCTTCGCCAAGGTCTATGCCTCCCAGAAGGAGTATGCGAGGAAGATCGTGGAGTATCGCCGGGAATTCTACGTGCCCTACGAGTTGGTCGCCGACTACTACTGGCCGAAGAAGAAGTAGAGGCCCCTCCCCCATCCCCGTCGAGACAAGGGATGGGGGAGCCCCTTTTTTCGGTCATAGAGAAAGAGTGAACCGAGATGAACCTATCGATCGAAAAACTGTTGAGCATCGCCCGCGGCATCGACCGGATCAGCCTCTGGTCGGGCACCAAGGCAGCCTGGCTCATCCTGCCCCTCATCTTCGGGCTGACCTATGAGGTGATCTCTCGCTATCTCTTCAAGGCCCCGACCATCTGGGCTTACGATTTGGCCTATATGCTCTACGGAAGCCATTTCATGTTGGGCGCGGCCTTCACCCTCTTCAAAAAGGGCCATATTCGGACCGATATCTTCTATGACAAGTGGTCTCCCAAAAAACAGGGGACGGTTGATGCCCTGCTCTACATCTTCTTCTTCTTCCCCGGCATCGCCCTCTTCTTCGTGGCCAGCTTGGAGGAGGCCATCCACTCCTGGAGCCTGTGGGAGAGGTCCGAGGTGGGCGCCTGGCGTCCGCCCATCTTCCCGTTTAAAACGGTGATCCCCCTGACCGCCCTCTTCCTTCTCGTCCAGGGGGTCTCCGAATTGATCAAAAGCCTCTATGCGGCCAAAAAGGGAGAATGGCCATGAAGCCGGAATATGTGGGACTCATCCTTTTAGGATCGCTCCTTACGGGAATCTTCGTTGGATTTCCCATCGCCTTCACGCTCATCATCCTCGCTGTGGTCTTCGGGTATATCGGCTTCGGCATGGGCGTCTTCGACCTGATGGTCTTTCAGACCCTCGGTCTGATGAAGGAGGAGACCTTGGCCGCCGTTCCCCTTTTCATCTTCATGGGCCATCTCTTAGAACATGCGGGATTGATGGAGCGGCTCTTCAAATCCTTCCAATCGATCTTGGGCGGCCTCAAGGGCTCTCTCTACCTCGGCGTCCTTCTGACGGCAACGATCTTTGCCACCGCCACGGGGATCATCGGCGCTTCGGTCACGGTGATCGGGTTGATGGCCGCCCCGCTCATGATCAAAAGCGGCTACGACACGAGGCTCTCCGCAGGGGTGATCACCGCAGGAGGAGCCCTGGGCATCCTCATCCCACCGAGCGTCATGCTCGTCGTCATCGGACCGGTGGTGGGCGTCTCGGTCGTCAAACTCTTCGTTGCGGCCATCCTGCCCGGCCTTCTCCTGTCGGCCCTCTACTGCACCTACTCCCTGATCAAGTGTCACATCTGGCCCGAGCTGGGTCCCACGGTGCCTCCGGAGGAGAGGATCACCTCGACCCGCGAGATCTTAAAAGAGCTCTTTTCGGGGATCGTGCCGATGGCCTTCATCATCTTTGCTGCCCTCGGAAGCATCATCGCAGGCCTGGCCACACCGACCGAGGCCGCGGCCATGGCGGCCAGTGGCGCCCTCCTCCTGACCATCGCCTATCGAAAGCTGACCCGAGAGGTCTTGAAAGAGGCGGCCTACAAGACGATCCAGACCTCGAGCATGATCCTCTTTCTCGCGATGGCCTCAAACATCTTCGGCGCGGTCTTCACCCGCCTGGGGACGAGTTCGATGATCGCCAAGGCGATGCTCTCCATCCCCATCCCTCCGATGGGCATGCTGGCCCTGCTCATGGTCGTCATCTTCCTCTTGGGATGGCCCCTCGAGTGGCCGGCCATCGTCTTCATCTTCCTTCCCATCTTCCTTCCTGTGGTTCAGGAATTGAAATTAGACAAGGTCTGGTTCAGCACCCTGGTGGCGGTCAACCTTCAGACGGCCTACCTCTCTCCGCCCGTGGCCATGGCCGCTTACTATCTGAAGGCCGTGGCCCCGAAGTGGGAGCTGCTCGACATCTATAAAGGGATGGCCGAGTTCATGGTCCTCCAGGTGATCGGCCTCATCCTCGTCTTCATCTTTCCCCAGATCGCCCTCTGGTTGCCGAACCTTTTGCTAAAATAGTTTAGGGGCGTTCAAACCGGTTGAGGCTTTGGCCCGATGGACCCGAAGAGGCATTTCGATCTTCTCATCGTGGGAGGCGGGGTGATGGGATCGAGCCTCGCCTACCATCTCGCCCACGATGGGTTTCAGGGACGGGTGGCCGTCTTCGAGAAAGACCCCTCCTATGAGAAGGCCTCCACGGTCCTAAGCGTGGGCGGCATCCGGAGGCAGTTCAGCACCGAGGTCAATGTCCGGCTCTCCCAGTATAGCCTCGCCTTCTATCGGGAGTTCGGTGAGCGGATGGAGGTCGAGGGCGTCCGGCCCGAGATCGACTTTAAACCGAGGGGCTATCTCTTCCTCGGGAACGAGAGGAACTGGCCCCTTTTGGTCAAACACCAGGCCTTCCAGAGATCGCTCGGCGTGGAGACGAAGCTCTTAACCCCCGAAGAGACCCTCCGGCTCATCCCAGACCTCAATGCAGAGGACCTGGTCGGCTCCTCCTTCTCTCCGGGCGACGGCTACATGGATCCCCACAGCGTGCTTCAGGGGTTTGTCAGAAAGGCAAAACACCTCGGCGTCACCTATATCCACCAGGAGGTGGTCGAAATCTTCCGCAAAGGGGATCGGCTGGAGGGGTTGAGGACGAAGGAGGGCACGACCTACGCAGCTCCGATCATCGTGAATGCGGCCGGCCCCTATGCCGGAGCCGTGGGAAGGATGGCCGGAATCGAGATCCCGGTGGTTCCGGTGAGGCGGATGGTCTATCTCGTCAAACCCCCTCGACTCTTCGAATACGACCTTCCCTTGGTGATCGATCCCTCGGGCGTCTACTTCCTTCACGAGACAGGGAGGCAGATCCTGACAGGAAAGTCGAGAAAGGAGGAGCCCCCGGGATTCAACTTCCAGTGGGATCGGGACTACTTCCAGGAGACGATTTGGCCTGCCCTGGCCCACCGGATTCCTCTCTTCGACGCGCTGAAACTGGTCAGCGGCTGGGCAGGGCTTTATGAGATCAACCAGTGGGACTTCAACGGGATCATTGGAAATCATCCGGAGGTCTCCAATTTCTTCATGGCCGTTGGATTCAGCGGCCATGGATTTCAACAGGCGCCCGCCGTAGGCAAAGCCCTCTCCGAAAAGATCCGCCTCGGCCGATACGAGACCGTGGATGCAAGCCCTTTGGGATACGAACGGATCGTCGAGGGGAGAAAGGTCCTGGAGGAGGAGGTGATATAGAGCAAGTTTCAATTTTGGGGGATGAAGGGGGTTATGGGATAGCAGAGGGTGAACAATAGACAACAAAACGAGGAGCGAGAGGACCGATGCTTATTCTGGACAAAAAGGATCTGGAAGAGCTTCTGCCGATGGAAGAGGTGATAGAGGTTCTAAGGGCGGGATTCCGCGAGGTCAAAGAGGGCCGATGCGTCGTTCCGGTCCGGTTCCACCTTGCCGTCGGAGAGTATCAAGGGCAGTTTCTCTTCATGCCCGCCTACCTCTCCGGCCTGAAGCAGGCTGGGACGAAGATCGTCTCGGTCTTTCCCCAGAATGTCTCCAGGGGAAAACCTACGATCTATGCGACCTATCTGCTCTGCGATCCGACCACCGGGGAGTTGCTGGCGGTGATGGAAGGGGCCACGCTCACGGGGATTCGCACGGGCGCCGCCTCCGGATTGGCGACTGGGTACCTCGCAAGAAAGGAGGCGAAGGCCCTCGGCGTGATCGGAACGGGCTTCCAATCTTATTTTCAGGTCAGGGCGATCCAGGCCGTTCGCTCCATCGAGGAGATCTGGGCCTACGATACCGACCCAAACAGGCTTCGGGAATTCTGCGAGAGGTTTTCGCCCTTCGTTAAGGTCCATCCCGTTTCGAGTGCCTCGGAGGTCGTGAGGCCAAGCGACATCCTGATCACCTCAACCACTTCCACCACGCCGGTCTTTTCCGGAAGGGACCTGAAGCCCGGAACCCACATCAACGCCATCGGCGCCTTCCGTCCCGATATGCGCGAGACCGACGACGAGACCGTCCTCCGGGCCAAGATCGTTGTCGACACCTACGAGGGCTGTCTCAGCGAGGCAGGCGACCTGCTCATCCCCATGGCCGAGGGAAAGTTGAAAAAGGAGGCTATCCATGGAGATCTGGGAGACCTGGTCACCGGAAGGAAGAAGGGGAGAGAGACGGAGGAGGAGATCACCTTATTTAAATCGGTGGGCTTTGCCATGGAGGATGTGGTGACCGCCTCCCATGCCTATGAAAAGGCAGGCCGAAGCGGGATGGGAAAGAGGATCGAGCTCTTGTAAAGGGAGGGTCGAACGTGAACGGCATCTTCAGGATCGAAAAACCGGTGAACGAACCCGTCTGTTCCTATGCCCCAGGAACGGTGGAGAGGGAGAAGTTGAAGGCCCAGCTGGCCAAGATGTTGAAGGAGGAGGTCGAGATTCCCCTCCTCATCGGAGGAAAGGAGGTCCGCACGGGCGACCTCGGCGAATGCCGATGTCCCCACGACCATGGGCATCTCCTGGGCCGTTACCATAAAGCAGGCCCGAGGGAGGTGGAGAAAGCGATCGAGGAGGCCCGGAAGGCCTGGCAGGAGTGGTCGGAGATGGACTGGGTGGCGCGGGCCACGATCTTTCTGAGGGCGGCGGAATTGATCACCTCCAAATACCGCTTCATCCTCAATGCGGCGACGATGCTGGGCCAGTCGAAGACCGCGCACCAAGCCGAGATCGATTCTGCGTGTGAGGTCGCCGACCTCTATCGCTTCAATCCCTACTACATGAGCCAGATCTACCACTGGCAACCCGAATCGACGGCCGAGGCCTGGAATCGTCTCGACTATCGGCCTCTCGAAGGGTTCGTCTTTGCTGTCTCGCCTTTCAACTTCACGGCCATCGCGGGCAATCTTCCGACCGCCCCGGCCATGATGGGCAATACCGTGGTCTGGAAGCCCGCTTCCACGGCCGTCTATTCAGCTTACTTCCTGACACGCTTGTGGAAGGAGGCAGGCCTTCCTGACGGCGTGATCAACTTCATCCCCGGTTCGGCAAGCACCATCGGAAATCTCGTGCTCACCCATCCCGATCTGGCAGGGCTTCACTTCACCGGCAGCACCTCCACCTTCCTCGAGATGTGGAGGACGATCGGTACCCACATCGAGCGATATAAGACCTATCCGAGGATCGTGGGGGAGACCGGAGGGAAGGACTTCGTCTTCGTCCACCGCTCTGCCGACGTGGAGGTGGCGACCACGGCCCTCATCCGCGGGGCCTTCGAATACCAAGGCCAGAAGTGTTCGGCCGCAAGTCGGGCCTACATCCCGTCCAACCTGTGGCCCTCGCTCAAGGAGCGGCTGATCGACGAGATCAAGACGATCCGGATGGGCGACGTGACCGATTTTTCAAACTTCATGGGAGCGGTCATCGACCAGGCCTCCTTTGAGAAGATCTCGAGCTACATCGACTACGCGAGGCATTCGGGAGAGACCGAGGTCCTCTGCGGGGGCGGCTGCGACAGGTCGAAGGGATACTTCATCGAGCCGACCCTCATCCTCACCCAGAACCCCCATCACCGGCTGATGGTCGAGGAGATCTTTGGCCCTGTCTTGACCCTCTTCGTCTACCCGGAGGAGGCCTTCGAGGAGACCCTCGAGCTCTGTAACCGAACGTCTCCTTATGGCCTCACGGGCAGCATCCTGGCAAGCGACCGGAAGGCGATCGAAAAGGGGTTGAAGGCCCTCCGCCATGCCGCGGGCAATTTCTATATCAACGACAAGCCGACCGGCGCGGTGGTGGCCCAACAGCCCTTCGGAGGGGGGAGGCAGTCCGGGACGAACGACAAGGCGGGCTCGATCTTCAACCTCATCCGTTGGACCAGCCCGAGGGCGATCAAAGAGAACCTTCTCCCTCCGACCGATTATCGCTATCCCTTCCTGGCCGAACCTTGATGAGGAAAGGCCGGCTCCGAAGGAGGGAATCGTACGACGAGAGGAGAATGCGATGAAGGCACTGCTTGAGAAGCTCGGCATCCGTGAGGTCAACCGGGGCGCCTGTTCAGGAGCCGACCTCTGGTTCGACGATCCGGAAGGCAAGGAGTTGACCTCCTACAACCCGACCACCGGGGAGCCCATTGCCAAGGTGATCCAGGCGACGGAGAAGAGTTACGATCAGGTGGTCTCCCATGCGGTCAAGGCCTTCAAGACCTGGCGTATGGTCCCCGCGCCGAAGCGGGGGCTCCTCGCCCGGGACTTTGCCCAGCTCTTGAGGGAGTTCAAAGAACCCCTAGGCGAGCTGGTGACCCTCGAGATGGGAAAGATCAAGGTGGAAGGGATGGGGGAGGTCCAGGAGATGATCGACATCTGCGACTTCGCCGTAGGTCTCTCGAGGCAACTCTATGGGCTGACCATGCATTCGGAAAGGCCCGGCCACCGGATGTACGAGCAGTGGCATCCTCTCGGAGCCATCGGCGTGATCACGGCCTTCAACTTCCCTGTGGCGGTCTGGTCCTGGAACGCGGCCATCGCGGGCGTGTGCGGAGATACGGTCGTCTGGAAACCCTCCTCCGAAACGCCCCTCTGTGCCGTAGCCGTCCAGCACCTCGCCAACCGGATCATGGCCGATCACGGCCTATCGGGCATTTTCAACCTCGTCATCGGTCCGGGGTCGGTCATCGGTAGGAGGATGATCGACGATCCGAGGCTTCCCCTCCTCTCCTTCACAGGCTCGACCAAGATGGGTCGCCAGGTGGCCGAAGGGGTGGCCAGGAGGCTCGGACGGACGATCCTCGAATTGGGCGGAAACAACGCCATTATCGTGGCCGAGGATGCCGATCTGGAGATGGCCGTCCGATCCATCCTCTTCGGCGCGGTGGGGACAGCGGGTCAGCGATGCACCTCGACCCGCAGGATCATCGTCCATCGCTCGGTCAGTCAGGAGTTGACCGAGAGGCTCTGCAAAGCCTATAGCCAGGTCCGGATCGGAGATCCTCTAAAGGAAGGGGTCCTGATGGGCCCCCTGGTGACGAAGGAGGCCGTCGAGGAGATGATGGCCGCCCTGGAGAAGGCGAGGCAGCAGGGCGGGGTCATCCTCTACGGGGGGAGGCGGCTTTCGGACCTTGGGGAGCGATTCGTCGAACCGACGATCGTGAAGATGCCGGCTCAGACCGAGATCGTCCACCATGAGACCTTTGCCCCAATCCTCTACCTTATCGAATACGAGGACTTCGAGGAGGCGATCCGGATCCACAATGAAGTGCCCCAGGGGCTTTCGAGCGCCATCTTCACCCGGAGCCTGAGGACGGCCGAGCGGTTCCTCTCCCATGAGGGGTCGGACTGCGGGATCGCCAATGTCAATATCGGGACCTCGGGTGCGGAGATCGGAGGGGCCTTCGGAGGCGAAAAGGAGACCGGCGGCGGCAGGGAGTCGGGATCCGACGCCTGGAAGGGCTACATGCGGCGCCAGACCAACACGATCAACTGGTCCACGGAACTTCCCCTCGCCCAGGGCATCAAGTTCGGGGACTGATCCCTTCCATCGGATGCCCGCCCCAAAGCCGGAATAGCTTCTGTCAGGATCTTTCGCACCTCATCAATCCCGGAATACCCACAGTGGGAGTTTCTCTTTTTTGTCTTCGAACCGGCCTTCAACGATCTTCCCAGACCTCTTCGTTTGGTGTAAAATAGGCCCGAATGAGATGGGGAGGATCCTATGGGAGAATATCCGAGTCGGGAGGACCTCGTAAAGATCGCCGAGATGGCTGACGAGGGGATCGTTGTCTTTGACGAGGATTATACGATCGAGTTTGCCAATACCGTGGCCTCGCAATTGACCGGCTACCCGAAAGAGAGGTTGCTCGGGATGGATTTTCGTCGCCTCCTCACCGAGAGGGATCGAGACCATCTCCACCGGATGCAGTCCGATGCGGGAGGGGACGAAACCAGGCGGGTTTGTACCGAGATGGAGATCCTCACCGCAAAAGGCCTAAGGAGGGATATGGAGGTTTGCATCGCCCTCTCGAGGGAGGAGGAGAAAGGGACGAAAACCTATGCCTACCTGAGAGATATTACGGATGCCAAGAGGATGGCCAGGGAGGTTCGTGAGGCGACCAAGCGGTTCGAGAAGATCGCAGAGATGGGTGAGGATGGCATCCTCGTCTTCGATGAGGAGTCCAAGATCGAATTTGCGAACCAGAAGGCGGCCGAGATCTTAGGGATGCCGAAGGAGGAGATCCTCGGCAGGGAATTCTTTTCCCTCATCGGGAAGAGGGATGAGGAGTTTCTCGAGGAGATGGTGATGCGGGGGGAGGGGATGGGTCAGAAGGTCTGTATCGAGATGACGTTGATCACCCCCCAGGGCCACTCCAAAGAGGCGGAGGTTTGCATCGCACCGGTCCAATCGGAGGACGGGCCGATCAAGACCTACGCCTATATCCGGGATATCACGGAGAGGAAGAGGTATGAAAAGGAGATCCTGGAGTCTGAGGAGAAGTATCGAAACCTCTTCGAACGGGTCCAGCACGGCCTCTTCATCAGCACGAAAGAGGGGAGGTTTCTCGACTGCAATCAGGCCCTGGTGGAGATGGCGGGCTACTCGACCAAGGAGGAGTTCCTGAAGATCGACATCCCCCGGGATCTCTATGTCAACAAAGAGGACCGAGAGAAATTTCAGAGGTTGATCGAAGCGAAGGGCTTCGTGAAAGATCTGGAGGTGGAATTCAAGAAGAAGAACGGCGAGAAGATCACCATCCTCCTCACGGCCCATGCCAAAAGGGACGAGAAGGGCGAGATCGTCGGCTACGAGGGTCTCAACATCGACATCTCCGAGAGGAAACGGATGGAGCGGGAGCTGAGGGAGGCCAACCAGTTCTTGAGGAACCTGATCGAAAGCTCTGTGGACGGGATCATCGCCGCCGACATGAAGGGCAACATCATCATCTTCAACAAAGGGGCAGAGGCCCTGACGGGTTACACGGCCGAGGAGGTGATCGGAAAGATCCACATCACCCAGATCTATCCCGAAGGGGTAGCCAAGGAGGTGATGAGGAAGCTCCGGAGCCCTGACTACGGTGGGGTGGGAAAGTTCGCGCCCACGCAGCTCGAGGTGGTCAACAAACAGGGCGAAAAGATTCCCATCCAGCTCTCCGCCGCCCTCATCTATGACGAGGCGGGCAGAGAGATCGCAAGCGTCGGGATCTTCACGGACCTGAGGCCGAGGCTGAAGATGGAGAAGGAGATCCAGGAGATCCAGCAGGCCCTGCTCCAATCCGAAAAGCTGGCCGCCATGGGAAGGCTCACCTCGCAGATCGCCCATGAATTGAACAACCCCATCTACGGGATCATGAACACCCTGGAGCTCTTGAAGACCGAGATCCCTCCTGAGAGCAAGAGGCGGAGAATCTTAGAGCTCTCCCTCTCCGAAACCCATCGGCTGGCGGAGATGCTCCGAAACATGCTGAGCTTCTCGAAGCCCGAAGAGGAGGAGCGGAGGCCCGTCAACCTGAACGAACTGTTGGAGGGGATCCTCCTCATCGTGGACAAGCAGATGCAGGAGGCCAATATCAAGGTCAAGACGTACTTTGACGAACGGATCCCCACGGTGATGGCCTCCACGAACCAGCTGAGGCAGGTGATCCTCAACATGGTGAAGAATGCGAAGGAGGCCATGCCCAAAGGGGGCAGCCTCACCATCGCCACCGGGAGGGAGAGGGATCGGGTCTTGATCCACATCCGGGACACGGGCGTGGGCATCCCGGAGGAACACAGGAATAAGATCTTCGAGGCCTTCTTCACGACCAAACAAAAGGTCAAAGGGGTGGGCTTAGGCCTTTCGGTCTGTTACGGGATCATCAAAAGTCACGGAGGGGAGATCAAGGTCGAAAGCGAAGAGGGCAAAGGCACCCACTTCACCATCAGCCTTCCTGCCTGAGTAATGATTTGGGGGAAACGAATATCTTGCTCTAAGCGGCCTGTTTCTTTCGATTTCTGATAGGCTGCTTCCCCGATGATCTCGACCTCTTTAATCAGCGTTAAGGTAAGCTTACGGTCATGATCAAAGGCTTCGCGTTGTTTCTCAAGGGTAAAGTCCATGATCTCACGGGCGGCATCCAGCATGTGCTGTAGTCGGATTCGATCATCCTTCCACATATTGCACCTCTGCTTTTTCCTGGATCTCCTTTCGGAAATAACGGCTGAGGTCCTCGGGAGTGCGGAGGTCCACCTTACGGCCTCCAAACAAAGCAGAGAGTTCCCGTTCCATTCGAGCGATCTTTAAGAGACTTGGAACGTGATCGGGCTCAAATTCAACCAATAAATCGATGTCACTGTCCGGGGAAAAGTCTTCCCGAAGGGCCGATCCAAACAGGGCCAGGCGTCGGATATGGTAGCGCCGGCAAAACTCTGATAGTTCTTGCTGAGGAATGTTTAAATTTTTTTTCATCCTTATCCCCCACTCCTTTTGAATGGGTCTTTTCTTCACTTAAACTCCACGAACTGGTCTTTGGGGGCGGAGCAAACCGGACAGGTCTCAGGACAGTGGCCATCTGCCACGAAGCCGCACACCTGACAGACATAATAAGTGGTTTCCCGCTCCCCGATCAGGTGATTGATGGCCATTTTGTAGAGTTTGGCATGGCCCTCCTCGACGTCTCTCGCCTGGGAGAAGATCGTGGCAGAGGCGGTATCCCCTGCGTTCTCGGCAAGGGCGATGAAATTTTCGTAGGCCACCCCTGCGATCCCTGTCTCGGACTGGAAACTCTCTTTAAGATTTGACTCAGTATCCTTTATCTCCCTTAACATCCGGAGGGCCCGCTCGCCATGGATCTCCTCGCTGAAGGCGATGACCCGAAAGAGTTTGGCCATCTGGGGAAGCCCCTCCTGGTCCGCCTTTTTGGCAAAGACCTTCAATCGGAGGGCCGCTTTTGCCTCCGCCTCATAGACGGTTTGAAAGGCCTCTCGGATCTTCTCCTCCATCCTCCCCTCCCGATTTGGGAATGATCTTTTACCCCTCTCAATAGAAAATCAGGGATGGCTCCAGTATATCACAAAAATATCTGACGTTGAAACCTTGCACAGTAAGGTGCGATGAAAACGGGATTGTGAATCTTTTCTTCTTGAATTTTTCCAATTTTTCCTCATAATAAAGTCACCCTCCCATTCGGAAGGGTTCGTTGCAGGCTGGCCTCGAACCTTCTCCGACTGAGCAAATGGCTTAATTAACTTAATTAAAATGACAAGGGGGATAGACGGAGCGTAAGAAGTCAACCTCGTGAGAAGGAGGAAAACCGATGAAATTCGAGAGGTTTGAGGGGTGCTGGACGGCGATGGTGACGCCCTTCGATCGAAAGGGGGAGGTCGATTACGAGGGGCTTGAGAAGAACGTGAGGTTTCTCATCGAGAACGGCTCGAATCTCGTCCCGACCGGAACGACCGGAGAGTCTCCGACACTGGACTGGAAGGAGCACGACCGGGTCATCACCAAAACGGTGAAGTTAGCCAAAGGGAAGGCCTTTGTCATCGCAGGGACCGGTTCCAACTCCACCAGAGAGGCCTTCCGCGGGACGAAACACGCGGTGGAAGTGGGGGCGCAGGGCGCCCTCTTGGTCGACTGCTATTACAATGGCCCTTCTTCGCTCGAGCTCCGGACCCAGTATTACGAGGTGATCGCCAAGGCCTTCCGGAAAACGTATATCGTCCCCTACGTCATTCCGGGAAGGACGGGGACGAAGCTGGAAGTGGAGGACTTAGCCATTCTTCACCGAAAATTTAAGAACGTCCGGGCCGTGAAAGAAGCCACGGGTGATCTCGACCGGATGGCCAAGACGAGGAGGCTCTGTGGCGAGGACTTCGACATCCTCTCCGGAGACGACGACAAGACCTTCGAGATGATGACCCGGGAGGACATCCGGGCCACCGGCGTCATCTCCGTCATGTCCAACATCGTCCCAGGCCCCATCAACGTGATGGTCATGTCGATCCTGAAAGGGGACATGGAGAGGGCCAACTATCTGAAAGGGGTCTTAGATCCCCTCTTTAAAGTCGTGACCGTCAATACGGTCGAATCTTACGAAGGGTTTGAAGTGCCTTGCAGGTTCCGAAATCCGGTGGCGATCAAGACGATGATGAGGGGGCTCGGAATGCCCTCCGGCCCCTGCCGCCAACCCCTCGGAAAGATGACCCCCAAAGGGGTGGAGATCGTGCGAAACGCCCTGAAGGCCGTCTATGAGAAAGACCGATCGATCCTCCAGCCCATCGAGGAATTCTACAAGGTGAAGATCGAAGACCGGCTGGCCAACGACCGCCATTGGAAATAGCAAGAATATGAAAGAGATTTTGGGGCCTGCGCCTGAGGGAGCAGGCCCTTTTTGTCACCAGGTGGGAAGGCTCGGAAGGACGAGGAGAAAGGCAAGCGAGGTGATCACGAAGTAGACGAAGAAGACCATGAGCAACCAGCCCATGATGTCCCGGAAGTTGAGTTTGGCCACGGCCAGCATGGCGATGGCCCAGAAGGGCTGGATCATGTCGGTCATCATGTCGGCCCAGGCAAAGGTGACGACCGTCGCCCCCATCCCGACCCCTAACTGTTTGGCCGCTGGGATGATGTAGGGGGCCACGACCGCCCATTCCCCTCCTCCCGATGGGATGAGATAGTTGAGCAACCCGCCATACCAGTAGACGATCAGTGGAAAGGTCTGAGCCGAGGAGATGGCCACGAAGGCCTTGGTGAAGACGTCGGAAAGTAGGGTATATTTAAAGAGGCCGAGGATCCCCGCATAGAAAGGAAACTGGATGACGATCCCCCAGACCGCCCTTCCCGCATCCTCGGTCGCCTTGAGGAAGGACCAGGGTCGCCAGTGGAAGAGGATGCCGAGCATGAGCATCGAAAAGTTGACCACATCGAGCGTCAGCCCCCGCATGAAGCCCTTCTCTGAGAAATGCCAAATCAGCCAGACGAGTCCTCCGGCAAAGACGACGAGGTTGAACCCTGGCCACCAGTTCATCCACTCCGAGGGAGAGTCGAATCTTGCGGGCTTCGGAGGAGCCTCGTAGAGTTTCAGCTGGTTCATCAGGTCCGATTTCACGACGAAGGTCTTCTCGGGCTTCGGATGCATCAGGGCCATCAGGAGGGTGACCACGACGACGATCACCAGGGTCAGGATGAGGTTGAAGGGATGAAAGATCGTGCTGGAGACTGGGATGGTTGCCTCGAGAAACTTCCCTTTGATGAGAAAGTTGTCCGGCGTAGCCACCAGCAGCGGCGCAGACCCCGAAAGGCCCGAGTGCCAGGTGCATCCGAGGCCGAGGTAGGCGGCCGCCACCAGGAGGCGGTAGTCCACCTTCGGATTTCGCCTAACGATGAAGAGGGCGAGCATGGCGCTTCCGATCAGGCTGAGGCCCCAGTTGAACCAGGCCATGAGCATGGAGAAGAGGGACATCACGATAATGGCCTGGTAAGGTTTTTCTGGATTGGCCCAGCCCGAGATCCCCTCCATCAATTTTCGGACCGGTGGGGAACAGGCCAGGATGTAGCCCGTCATCATGATGAGGCACATCTGCATGCCGAAGGCGAGGAGCTCCCAGAACCCCTTGCCCCAGGCCTGAACCGACTGGTAGGCGCGGCTGCTAAGGCCGACCTCCGGTTTAAATCCCCAGATGAGGGCAAAGAGATAGGCCACGAGGCTCAAGACGATGACGATGACCAGGGCATCGGGGATCCAACGCTCCGTCCAGCGTGTGAGCGCATCGCCCCAGTCCTTCAAAAACTCGAAGGTCCTTCTACTTTCTTCCTTTCTCTGTGCGTTCATAATCATCCCCTCCTCGCTTTCGTTTGATGTGTGGGTAATGGTGGCGATATGCCGGTGGGTTCTGACGGCCGCCTAAACCTGTTTCACCTCCTTTCGACAGGGATGACCGAGCGCTGAAACACCGATGCGATGGTGGATTGAGTACTTAAACCGGATCCCTTCCACTCATATAAAAAACCCCCTGTTTTGTCAAGGGAAAAGTCAGGGGATAGAAGGCTTCCAACTCCTTTTCAACATTGACTTTTTCTCTATTTGTGTTAACATCGAATCAGCTTGGCGGAATTCTGAAAGGCCAAAGGCGATTCAGAATTCTCTCTGGGATGAGCCCTCAGGGGCAGCCATTCTATCCAAAGAGGAGTTTCTTTGATCCGTTCCTTTCTGGCCATCGAACTTCCAGAGGCCCTTCGAGAGAGGATCGAAGAAGTTCAGAAGGAATTAAGGTCCACCCCGGCCGATGTGCGATGGGTTAGGCCTGAGCAGATCCATCTCACCCTGAAATTTTTTGGCAACATCGAGGCCTCTCGGATCGAATCGATCCTTCAGGCGATCGAAGAACCCCTGAAGACCACCCCTCCCGCTTCGATCGAGGTCCAGGGCATGGGCGCCTTCCCGAACCTGAATCATCCAAGGGTGGTCTGGGTGGGGATAAAGGAGGAGGGGAAGATCCTCATCTCGTTGCAGAAACGACTGGAAGAGCGGTTGCGAAAGGTCGGGTTCAAACCTGAAGACCGAGACTTCCATCCCCATCTCACCCTGGGGAGGGTGAGGTCGAACCGGGGGAGGGAGGAGCTGATCAGAGGGATGGAGCGACATCGGGATGAGATCTTCGGGGCTTTCCGAATGGAAAAGGCTGTCCTTTTCAAGAGCGATCTCACCCCTCAAGGACCCATTTATACGGCCTTGAAGGAAATGAGGATCGGGAGCTGAGAAGGGGAACATCGAAACCCCCGAAGAGAGGCGGGCAACGCCGGCCGCATGGCCGACCGGAGAGGGGCTATGGGGATCAAGGAAGTGGCGAGGAAGGGATACCGGTCCCGGGGCCCATAGAAGGGAGGGGAGGATGAGAGAGGATCCGAGCAGAAGGAAGGCGGTCGAATTGGCGGTTTCCCAGATCGAAAAACAGTTCGGAAAAGGCGCCATCATGAAGTTAGGCGCCGAGACCCTGCCCGGCGAGATCCCCACCATCTCCACAGGTTCCCTCTCCCTCGACATCGCCCTCGGAGTGGGAGGGCTGCCCAGGGGTCGGATCATCGAGATCTTCGGCCCCGAGGCCTCCGGAAAGACGACCCTGGCCCTCCACGTGGTCGCCGAAGCCCAGAAACGAGGCGGGATCGCCGTCTTCATCGATGCCGAACACGCCCTCGATATCCAGTATGCCAAGAAATTAGGGGTGAAGATTGACGAGCTCCTCCTCTCCCAACCCGATACCGGAGAGCAGGCCCTCGAGATCGCGGAACATCTGGTCCGAAGCGGGGGGGTCGATGTGATCGTCATCGACTCGGTGGCCGCCCTGGTTCCCAAGGCAGAGATCGAAGGCGAGATGGGCGATGCCCACATGGGGCTGCAGGCGAGGCTGATGTCCCAGGCCCTGAGGAAATTGACGGCCACGATCAGCAAATCGAATACGATCGTCATCTTCGTCAATCAGATCCGGATGAAGATCGGGGTCATGTTTGGAAACCCCGAGACGACCACGGGTGGCAACGCCCTCAAGTTCTATGCCTCGGTCCGCCTCGATGTGCGGCGGATCGCCTCCATCAAGCAGGGACAGGACGTGATCGGCAGCCGGACGAAGGTCCGGGTGGTGAAGAATAAAGTGGCCCCGCCCTTCCGGGAGGTGGAGTTCGATATCATCCATGGAGAGGGGATTTCGAGGGAAGGCGACGTCCTCGATTTGGCCGTCGAGAAGAATATCGTGGAGAAGAGCGGCACCTGGTATACCTTCGGCGGACAGCGGATCGGTCAGGGAAGGGAGAACGCCAAACAGTTCTTGAAGGAGAATCCGAAGATCCTCGAACAGGTGGAGAAGGAGATCCTCGAGAAGGTGACTTTGGCGAGGACTCCGATGGCGAGGTGAGAAGGAGGTTCCGATGGATATCAACCAGATCTTAGTCGAAGCCCTGGAACGGGAAGCATCCGATGTCCATATCAAAGAGGGAGCGCCCCCGATCTTCAGGATCAACGGCGTCCTCCGGCCCTTCACCAAGGTGAAGCCCTTCGATCACAACGACCTTTCGAGGATGGCCTTTGGTTTGATGAACGACTGGCAAAAGGAGCGTTTCATCAAAAATCGGGAAGTGGACATGGGCTACGAGGTCTATGGGCTGGGTCGATTCCGGGTCAATGTCTATCAGCAGAGGGGAAAATTGTCGATCGCCCTCCGGATCGTTCCCTATCAGATCAAGACCCTCGAAGAGCTCCACCTCCCGCCCGTCATCGCCGATATCGCCCTGGAACAGAGAGGCCTCATCCTGGTCACGGGCACGACCGGAAGCGGGAAATCGACGACCCTGGCCTCGATGATCGACATCATCAACCGGAACCGGAACTGCCACATCATCACCATCGAGGACCCCATCGAATTCATCCACGAAGACAAGAAATCGATCGTCGACCAGAGGGAGGTCGGTTCGGATACGAGCACCTTCTCCAGCGCCCTCCGGGTCGCCCTCCGTCAGGATCCGGATGTGATCCTCGTCGGGGAGATGCGGGACTTCGAAACGATCGAGACGGCCTTGACCGCTGCCGAGACCGGACACCTCGTCATGTCCACCCTTCATACCCTGAACGCGACCGAGACGATCACCCGGATCATCTCCGTCTTTCCTCCCTACCATCAGAAACAGGTGAGGCTCCAGCTGGCCGCTGTGCTCAAAGGGGTCATCTCCCAAAGGCTGGTGCCCAGGGCCGACGGGATGGGACGGGTGCCCGCCGTCGAAATCCTGGTCTCCACGGCTAGGGTGAGGGAGTGCATCATCGAAAGGGACAAGACGAACGAACTGAACGATGCCATCGCCAAAGGTCAGACCACCTACGGGATGCAGACCTTCGACCAGTCCCTGATGTATCTGTTGAAGCAGAACCTCATCACCTATGAGGAGGCCCTCAAACACTGCACCAACCCCGACGACTTCGCCCTGAGGGTGAAGGGCATCCTCGCCACCAGCGACACCTCCTGGGACGATTTCGAGGCCTTGGAGAGGGAGAAGGAGGCGGAGAGAAAAGCCAAAGCCGCCCAACCCCCTGTCGAACCCAATGTAGAACCGCGGATGGGGGCCAAAATGGGACCGAAGATGGGAGGGATGGGGTTAAAGCGATGACCTCGGATCAGATTCGAAAGGCCTTTCTCGCCTATTTCGAACAAAAGGGACACCGGGTCCTCCCGAGCTCCTCCCTCGTTCCGAAGAACGATCCCTCCTTGCTGTTCACCAACGCCGGGATGGTTCAATTCAAAGGGGTCTTCTTGGGCGAGGAGACCCGCGACTACCTTCGGGCGGCCACCTCTCAGAAGTGTGTCCGCGCCGGGGGCAAGCATAACGACCTCGAAAACGTGGGGAAGACCGCCCGCCACCACACCTTCTTCGAGATGCTCGGGAATTTCTCCTTCGGTGATTATTTTAAAGAGGGCGCCATCGAAATGGCCTGGGACCTCCTCATCCATCAATGGGGGCTGCCCGCGGAGAAGATGTGGATCACCATCTACCTCGATGACGACGAGGCCTTCGAATTGTGGCGGAAGATCGGGATCCCCGCGGACCGAATCGTACGGCTCGGAGAGAAGGATAACTTCTGGGCCATGGGAGAGACCGGCCCCTGCGGCCCCTGTTCGGAGATCGTGATCGACCAGGGAGAGGCCATGGGCTGTGGTCGCCCGGGCTGCGCGGTGGGTTGCGACTGCGACCGTTTCCTCGAGCTCTGGAATCTCGTCTTCATGCAGTTCAACCGAGACGGACAGGGCCGGCTGACGCCTCTGGCCAAACCGTGCATCGATACGGGCATGGGCCTGGAACGGATCTCGGCCATCCTCCAGGGGGTGAGGAGCAACTTCGAGACCGACCTTTTCGTCCCGATCATCCGGGAGATCGAGTCGATCGCCCAACGCTCTTACGGAGGCGAACCCAAGGCCGACATCTCCATCCGGGTGATCGCGGATCACAGCCGGGCCGCCACCTTCCTGATCAACGACGGCGTCTTGCCCTCCAATGAAGGCAGGGGCTATGTCCTCCGCCGGATCATGAGGCGGGCGATGAGGCATGGAAAGATGCTCGGGATCGACCGTCCCTTCCTCTTTCAGACCTCCCTCAAGGTGATCGATCGGATGAAAGAGGCTTATCCCGAATTGAGGGAGACGGAGACCATCATCTCCGAGGTCATCCGCAACGAAGAGGAGCGCTTTTCAGAGACCCTCGAGGCCGGTCTGAAAATCTTGAGAGAGGAACTGGAGCGGATGAAAGAGGAGGACCTCCACCTCCTTCCGGGGGAGGTGGCCTTCCGACTCTATGATACCTTCGGTTTCCCTCTCGATCTGACCCATGAGATCCTTCAGGAGGAGGGGTTGGGCCTGGACGAAGAGGGGTTCAGGCGGCAGATGGAGGAGCAGCGGAGAAGGAGCAAAACGACCTGGCAGGGGATCGGAGAGGGGAAAACCAAGGAGATCTACCGTCGCCTCGTCCAGGAGGGTCTAAAAACCCTCTTCACCGGATATGAGGAGACCCAGTCCACCTCGAGGATTCTCCACCTGGTGCGAGGAGAGGAGGCGGTCCGGGAAGCCCGGGAGGGAGAGGAGATCGAGATCATCGCCGAGAGGACGCCCTTTTACGGAGAGACCGGAGGACAGGTGGGAGACCGGGGCGTCATCTTTCAGGAGTCCTTCTCGCTCGAGGTCGTCGATACGGTCAGGCCCCTGGAAGACCTGATCGTCCATCGAGGTCGGGTCAAGAGGGGGGTCGTCAGACCCGCAGAAGAGGCTATCTTCAAAATCGACGTGGATCGCCGGAGGGCCATCGCCCTCAATCACACCGCTACCCACCTGCTTCAGGCGGTGTTGCGCGAGGTCCTCGGAGGCCACGTCCACCAGGCCGGCTCCCTCGTGGCGCCCGACCGATTGAGGTTCGACTTTACCCATTTCGCCCCCATCGGTCCAAGGGATCTGGAGCGGATTGAGAGGATGGTCAACGAGAAGATCCGGCAAAATATCGAGGTGGTGACGAAGATCATGGACCTCGAGGAAGCGCTTCAGATCGGCGCCATGGCCCTCTTCGGGGAGAAATACGGGGAGAAGGTGAGGGTGGTCAGGGTCTCCGATTTCAGCATCGAGCTCTGCGGAGGAACCCACACCTCCCGGACCGGGGATATCGGGATCTTCAAAATCGTCCACGAAAGCGGCGTGGCCGCAGGCGTCCGAAGGATCGAGGCCCTGACGGGCGAGGGCGCCTATCAATATCTTCTCGAGAAAGAACGCCAATTGGAGGAGATCGCCGAGGTCCTCAAATCCCCCCTGGGCGAGGTGGGATCGAAACTGGAGAGGCTGATTCAGAGACAGCGAGAGCTGGAGAGGGAGCTGGAGTCCCTTCAGGCGAAGTGGGCCAACCAGGAGATCTCGAACCTGATCGCCCTCGCCCGAGAGGTCAAGGGGATCAAGGTGCTTTCCGTCCGCCTCGACGGGAAAGACCCGAAACGTCTGAGGGAGTATGTGGATCAGCTGAAAGGGAAGATCGGCTCCGGCCTCATCCTCCTCGGAAGCGCCAACGAGGGCAAGGCCTCCCTCTTGATGGGCATCACCGATGACCTCACCTCTCGGTTCAAGGCCAACGATTTGATCAAGAAGGTCGCCCACCATGTGGGAGGGACGGGCGGAGGACGCCCCGATTTCGCTCAGGCCGGGGGCAGCGAACCTCAAAAACTGGATCAAGCCCTGCGATCGATCGACGATCTCCTCTGATCCTCAAACCCGATCAGGCTAAGATTTCCTCTTTCCGGTGACGAAGGAGAGGGGATTTTTTATGCCGAGGGGGAAGGCGGAAGAGAGGGAGCCATCAAATCGGTGAAGAGATGGAGATGACCACGATCCGAACGCGTTTTGCCCCCAGCCCCACAGGGGACCTCCACATCGGGGGGGCCCGAACGGCCCTCTTCAACTGGCTCTTCGCACGCCACCATCGAGGGAGCTTCATCCTTCGGATCGAGGACACCGACATAGCACGCTCAACCCAGTCCTCGGTCCAGGTCATCCTCGATGCCCTGACCTGGCTGGGCCTCGATTGGGACGAGGGCCCTTACTTTCAGACCGAGAGGATTTCCCTGTACCGGCAGATGGCCGAGCAGTTGGTGGCGAAGGGAGGGGCCTACCGGTGCTACTGCCTCCCCGAGGAGTTAGAGGCGAAACGGGAGGCGGCGCTGAAGACGGGGCTTAAGCCTAAATATGACCGGACCTGTCTCCACCGAAAGGGCCCCGGTCCGGATCGTCCTTTTGCCATTCGGTTCCTCTCCCCGGACGAGGGCAAGACCGTGGTGGAGGACCTCATCCAGGGCCGGGTCGAGTTCGACAACAGCGAACTGGACGACCTCATCATCCTCCGGAGTGACGGCTCCCCCACCTACAACTTCTCGGTGGTCGTAGACGATGCCACGATGGGGATCACCCACGTGATCCGTGGGACCGACCATCTCAACAATACGCCCAGGCAGATCCAGATCTACAAGGCCTTGGGATACCCCCTCCCCAAATTCGGTCACGTCCCGATGATCCTCGGTCCGGACAAGAAGAAACTCTCAAAACGACATGGGGCCCAGTCGGTTCTGGAGTACCGGAAGATGGGCTATCTCCCCCAGGCGGTGGTGAACTACCTTGTCCGTTTGGGGTGGTCCCATGGCGACCAGGAGGAATTCACCCTAAAGGAGTTGATCGAGAAGTTCTCCCTGGAAGCGGTCGGCCGGTCGGCCGCGGCCATCAATCCGGGGAAGCTCGACTGGCTCAACTCTCAATATCTCAAGAGGATAGACCCCGACGACCTGGTTGAAAAGGCCCTTCCCTTTATCGAAGAGAGGGGATACCGGATCCCCGATCGAGATTATCTCAAAAAGGCCCTCCTCTCGCTCCGGGAGAGATCGAAAACCCTCAGGGAGATGGCCGAACAATCGGAATTTTACCTTTGCGATGCGGTCCGTTATGACGAAGCCGCCTCCCAAAAATTCTTGACCAGAGATTCCTTGACCCTCTTTCAAGAGGCCATCGACGCCCTTTCTCGGGAGACGCGGCTTACCAAAGAGAGCGCCCACTTCCTGATCCAAGGCCTCTCCGAAAAGCGAGCCGAACCCCTGGTCAAGATCGCCCAGCCCCTTCGGGTGGCCCTGACCGGAAAGACCGCCAGCCCTCCCCTCGACGAGGTGATGGAGATCTTAGGGAAGGAGAAGGTGATTCACCGGCTCCGAAGGGCAAGGGAGTGGATCGAAGGATGATCCGATGAAGCTGAAGTCGCTGGAGATCATTGGATTTAAATCATTTGTGGACCGCCTTCACCTCACCTTTCCGGAGGGGATCACCACGATCGTCGGTCCAAACGGGTGCGGGAAGTCGAACATCGTCGATGCGATCCTCTGGGCCATAGGCGAGCGAAGCGCCAAACACTTGAGAGGAAAGTTGATGGAGGATGTCATCTTCAACGGGGCCGACGGCCGAAAACCCATGGGCATGGCCGAGGTGACCCTGACCTTCTCCAATGAGGACGGCTCCGCGCCGCCGGAATACCAGGAGTTCAGCGAGATCACCATCACCCGCAGGCTCTACCGTTCTGGGGAGAGTGAATTCTTGATCAACCGGACGCCCTGCCGCCTCAGGGACATCATCGACCTCTTCCTCGACACCGGCATCGGGGTGAATGGCTACTCGATCGTGGAGCAGGGCCGGGTCGAATATCTCATCCATGCCAATCCCCAGGAGCGCCGCTTCCTGATCGAGGAGGCCGGCGGGATCGCCAAGTATAAAGAGCGAAAACGGCTGGCCCTTTTGAAGATGGAGGCGACCCAGCAGAACCTTCTCCGGATCCAGGACATCGTCTCCGAAGTGAAACGCCAGATCGCCACGCTGGAGCGCCAGGTGAAGCGGGCCGAGGAGTACAAGGCGATGCGCAAGGAGATCCGGGAGATCGAGCTCCGTCTCGCCCTCCAGGATTTCACCGAACTCTCCGAAAAGGCAGAGGCCTCCAGGGGGTATCTGAAAGCCCTGAGGGAGAGGGAGGCCATCGTGGGGGGTCAGTTGGCCGAGAGGGAAGCCGGGATCGAGGAGATGAAACTGAGGCATCTCGAAGAAGAGGAAAGGCTTCGAAGGCTCCAGCAAGAACTCTACGAACTGACCCAGACGATCCAGAAGCTTGAAAGTGAGGTCGCCCTCTTCCGGAGGGAAAAGGAGGCCCTCCAGAGGCAGGAAGTCATCCTGGGAGAGGAGATCCGAAAGGGGCTTCAAGCCTGGAGGGAGACTCGCCGGGAACGGAGAAGGGCGGAGCAAGCCCGGCAGGAGATGGAAAAGGAGTGCCTGGAGATTGGCGAGGTCGTAACAGAGTGGGAGGCCCTCTACAACGACTTCCGCTCCACCTATCAGGAGGTCTCCGATCAGCTGGAGGCCGAAAAAGGGCAACTGATCGACCGGCTCACCCGAATCACCTCCCTCCGAAACCGCAGCGCCCATCTCGAGGAGCGAAAGAAGGAGCTGGGACGACGGATGCAATCCCACCAGAAAGAGAGGGAGGAGGTGAGGGCAGGGTTGTCCGGCCTTGAAGCAGGCCTCTCGGCCGCAGAGAGGGAGCGGGAGGTCCTTCTCGGCCTTCGGGCCGTGCTTCAGGAAGAGAAAGAGAAGTGGACCGAAGAGCTGGAGCTTTTAAGGCAGCGCCATCAGGTCAAGCAGTCGGAGCGATTTGAGTTGGAAGGCCGATTGAGGCAGGACCGGTCCCGTTACCTCTCTTTAAAAGAGCTTCAGGAGAATTACGAGGGGTTCGAAAAGGGCGTCAGGGCCCTTCTCCTCGCCAAGAGGGAAGAGCCGGCCCGTTGGCAGGGAATCCTCGGGGTTCTGGCCGATCTCTTCGAGCCCGATCCTCCTTATGAAATTCCTCTCGAAGCCGTCCTGAGAGAACGCCTGCAATATTTGATGGTCGAGGGAGAAACAGAGGCCCTCGAGGCGATCGCCTTTCTCAAACAGAAAGGCCTGGGTCGAGGGAGTTTCATCCTCACGGGAGGGACTCCCAAGGCCCCCGAGAGAGGCCAGGATAGGACGGGGAAAGGAGATGGGCCGATCCCGTTGAGACAAGTCGTCAAGGTGAAGGAGGGGTTTTCCGATCTCTCAGAGTTCCTGATCGGCGATGTGGGAGTGGTCGACCGTCTGGAGGAAGCCCTCGATTGGATGAAGAAGGGCAGCGACTTCGAGATCCTCGTCACCCGGGAAGGGGAGGTGGTCGAACAGTGGGGGGTGATCTCGGGAGGAAGCCGGGACCAAGGGCTCGGCCTGCTCGAGAGGAAGAGGGAGCTTCGGGAGTTGGAGGGACGGATCTCGAAAGCGGAGGAGGAATGCCAAGCCCTCCTCACGGAGGAGGCGAGACTCCTCCAGGAGATTCAGGAACGAGAGCGTCGTCTGGAAGAGAGGAAGAAGGAGCTTCAAGAGAAGGAGATCGAACTCCTCCATCAGGAGAGGGACCTGGAGGGCCTTCGAAAAGAGATCTCTCGGTTTCATCAAAGGGCAGAGCTCCTCCGGTTCGAAGAAGAGCAGCTCCAGGCCGAGGCGAAAGAGATCGAAGAAGAGATGACCACGGTCCTCGATCACCTTAAGCGGGAGGAGGCGGAAAGGAGGGTGAAAGAGGAAGAACTCCAGGGATTGAAGAAGACGGTGGACGAGGTGAACGAAGGGACCGAGGAACTGGGGAGAAGGATCACGGAGAAGAAGGTGGCCTTGGCCTCCCTGGAGGAGAAACGGAGGGGGATGGAGGCTCGGATCCTCAACCTGAAGGAACAGATCCGCACCCATCGGGACCAGCTCATCGATCGAGTCCGAAAGATCAAGACCTCGCGCCAAGACATGGCCCATCTCTCCGAGACCATTGAGAAGAAAGAGGGAGAGCTGAGGGGGCTGATCGAAAGCCATCGGGTCAAGGAGGAGGGGCTTTTTCGGCTCCGAGAGACTGTGGAGGCCCTCACGGCCCAATGGAAGGAGGCCGAGGGCTCCACGCGATACCTCCGTCAGGAATTGGAGGAGGTGAGACAGAAGGCTCACGAGGAAGAGATCCGGGTTTCAGAGATTCAGATGAGGCTACAGCATCTCCAGGATTCGATGCGGGAACGCTACGGAGCAACCCTCTCGGCCTCCCCCTTGGGCATGGAACCCGGAGGGTTTTCAAGGGAGGAGATGACCAAGCGGCTGGAGACCTTGAAGGCAGGCCTGGAGGGGTTTGGAGAGGTGAATCTGCTCGCCCTTGAAGAGTATCAGGAGTTGAAACAGCGCCACGACTTTCTCACCGAACAGCAGAACGACCTCCAGCAGGCCCTCGATACGTTGAAACGGGCCATCGCCCGGATCAACCGGACGACGACGAAACGGTTTCTCGAAACCTTCCACCTCGTCAACGAAAAGTTCAAAGAGGTCTTCGTCCGTCTCTTCAAGGGCGGCCAAGCCAGCCTCATCCTGCTGGACGAGCAGGACCCCTCCACCTCGGGGGTGGACATCATCGCCCAGCCCCCCGGCAAAAAGCTCCAGAACATCGACCTCCTCTCCGGAGGCGAGAAGGCCCTGGTCGCCACGGCCCTGCTCTTCGGCCTCTTCATGATCAAACCCACCCCCTTCTGTCTCCTCGACGAGATCGATGCGCCCTTGGACGATACGAATATCAATCGTTTCATCGAGCTGGTCAAGGAGTTTTCCAAGACCTCCCAGTTTATCCTCATCACCCACAACAAGAAGACGATGGAGGTGGCCAACACCCTTTACGGCATCACGATGGAGACCCCTGGGGTTTCCAAAGTGGTCTCTGTTCGGTTCAATTGAATCCTTCCCGTTTCGATTTCCGAAACACCTTGACATTTTACCTTTTTTTGGATAAGCTCTACCCGGGTTGAGCAAGATGCTGCATATCCCTTGGAAACTTCTACCGGTTTATAACTACTGGCCTTTAGGGTGAAAAGGGGGGGCCGTTATCTGAGGGATCAGATAACGGCCTTTTTTTCACTCGTGATCACCCCAAAAGGTATAAATTTCTTCGGGGATTTGAGAAAAAGCCGTGATGTGAATTTTTTTACTTGCTTTTTATTTTTAGATGTGTAAAATGGGTTCGCCCTATAGAACATCGCCGGCCATTCAGAAGAGAAAAAAATTCGAGGAAAGGAGGTGATTCGGGGTTTCAAGCCCATCCGTTCGATCCATAAGTATTGAAGAAGGGTTCGATCTTGGATCGAGATGTCAGACGCCTTTTAACTCATTCAAAGGGAGGGGAATGTCATGAAGAAGTCGTTGATCTTTGCCGTCATCTTCGGAATCATCCTTGTCGGTCTTCCGTGGACGGGAGGGGCTCAACCCATCCGGGTCGGAGCGGTCATCAACCTGACCGGGCCTGCCTCCACTTGGGGACAATTCCACGCCAAGGGCCATACGGACTATACGAAGTACGTGAATGAAGTGAAGGGAGGGGTGGCCGGAAGAAAGATCGATCTGACGATTGTCGATCATGCTTACAAACCTCCGGAAGGCGTCAAACTGGTGAAGAAGTTCTGCGAGGAGAAAGTGGACATGATCGCCACCTGGGATGCCGGGACGGGCATCATGATCAAGCCCATCGTTCAGGAACACAAGATTCCCACCCTCAATTACTCCACCTTCCAGGGGCTTCTCAAACCCCCGATCGATTATATTTACCTACCTTTCGGAAGCTACGTCTTGGACTCCTATGCGGTTTTGGAATATATCAAAGCCATCCATAAGGGGAAAGATGCCCCCAAGGTTGGACTGCTGACCTACAACAATGCCTACGGCAAGGCGATCCATGACCCGAGCAAAGAGTATGCGGCCAAACACGGCATCAACATCGTGGGCATCGAGGAGTTTCCCCCGCCCACCGTCGACATCACCACGGAGGTCATGCGCCTGAAGGAGAAGGGGGCGGAATATCTCTTCGTCCAGATTCTCCCGGAGGCCATCATCCGGGCCCTGAAATCGATGGATCGGATCGGGTTTAACGTGCCGGTCTTCGGGACCTGGACCGCCACCGATCCCGACTTCTTCAAGCTTGGAAAAGGGGTGATTCGAGACCGCTTGGCCATGCAATTCTGCGGGGTGCTTCCCGGGGATAAGGTTTGGGGAATGAAGTTGATGGACGATCTCAAGACCCGGTACAAGACCGTGGACAAATTTGACACCTCTTACTGGGAAGGGGTGGTCATCGCCATGATCATGGAGAGGGCCATGCACCGGGCCTCGGGCCTCTACGGAAAGATCAATGCCGAGACGATCAACAACGCCTTGGAGACCTTCCGAAATGAGGATTTCGGAGGCCTCGTCCCCCCGATCACCTATACGAAGGAGAATCATGAGGGGTCCTTTATCGGAAGGATCGTCCAGATCCATGAGGATGCGACCTATACGCCGATGACCAACTTCTTCGTCCCGGGCAAGGGAGAGATCAAGGTCCTGAAGACGCTCAAAACGAAATAGGTTTCAAAAAAAGCCCAAACCGAGGGAAAGGACATCTCGATGAAAGCATTTCGGGGGACACCATCCATCTATGCCTTCGCTCAGCCCGGAGAACGCCGGGCTGAGCTGGAGGTCAAGAACATCACCTTGAACTTCGGGGGCGTCATGGCCCTCCACAATGTCAGTCTGACCGTCCATACTGGGGAGTTCGTCAGCGTCATCGGCCCCAATGGAGCAGGGAAGACCAGCTTGATGAACTCCATCACGGGCTACTATCACCCCCAAAGCGGAGAGATCCTCTTCAACGGGGAGAAGATCATGGGCCACCATCCCCACGAGATCACGCGCAAGGGGATCGGGAGGACCTATCAGAACATCGAGCTCTTTCCGGGGATGACCGTCCTCTCCAACTTGCTTCTGGCCCGGCATCTTTACTGCCGTTATGGGTTTGGCAAGGCGGCCCTCTTTTCCCGCTCGGTCCGGCAAGAGGAGGTCCGCCATCGCCAGGTCCTGGAGGAACTGATCGACTTCTTGGAGATGCAGCCCATCCGGAAGAAGTTGGTCGGTTCCCTTCCCTATGGACTCCGAAAGAGGGTGGAATTGGGCCGGGCCCTTGCCTTGGAACCCAAGCTGCTCGTTTTGGACGAACCCTTCGCCGGCATGACCCTCGAAGAGAAGGAGGACATGGTTCGATTCCTCCTGGAGCTCAACTCCGCATGGGGACAGACGATGATCCTTGTGGAACACGACATGTCCGTCGTCATGAGCGTCTCCCAGCGGATCATGGTCTTAAATTTTGGCGAAAAGATCGCCGAGGGGACGCCCGAAGAGATCCAGAACCACCCCGAGGTGATCAAGGCCTATTTAGGGGACACCACAAAGTTTTGACCTCCCCCGTTACGGAGTTTTTCCCTATGGAACTTCACAAAAACAGACGGTTTGACGAAGCGACGGTTCTCTCCCTGGCCCAGTTGACCCTGCCCCAGATCTTGGCCAAGCAGGCCGAACGCCTGGGTTCCCGTCAGATCGCCATCCGGGAGAAGATGTTTGGCATCTGGCTGGCCTATACCTGGGAGGATTACCTCCGTTTCACGAAACAGGTGGCTTTGGGGCTCCATGCGCTGGGGCTCAAAAGGGGCGAGAATATCGGGCTCATCGTGAACAACCATCCGGAGTGGCTCTTCAGCGAGATGGGGGCCCAGGCCCTGGGAGCGATCACCGTCAACATGTTCACCTCGGCGATCGCCAAAGAGCTGACCGTGATGCTCAATCGAATTCAGGCGGCTTTCGCGATTGTCCAGGACCAGGAACAGGTCGATAAGCTCCTCGAGATGAGACAGGAACTCCCCCATCTCCGGAAGGTGATCTATATCGATCCGACCGGCATGAGAACCTATGCCAGCAACCCCTGGCTGATGAGTTTCAAGGACCTCCTGAAACTGGGGGAAGAGGTCGACCGGAAGGAGCCCTACCTGTTTCAAGAGGAGCTCTCCAAGGGCAAGCCCGACGAGGTCGCCTTGATGATCATGACCTCCGGGACCACTGGCATCCCAAAGCTTGCGATGATCTCCCATCGAAGCTTCACCGAGATTGCAAGGAAATGGATCGAGACGGCTCCCATTGGCGTCGGGGACAACTGGATCTCGATCACCCCGACGGCCTGGATCGTGGACCAGATGTGGGGCATGGGGGTTTCACCCCTCACCGGCATGACCATGAACTTCCCAGAGACCCTGGAGACCCAGGCGGAGGACTTTCGCGAGATCGGCCCGGTGATCATCATCACCTCTTCTCGGTTCTGGGAGGACCTGGCCTCGAAGATCCGGGTGAAGATGGCCGATGCGGGTTGGGTGAAACGGAAACTCTTCGATTTGGGCGAGAAGATCGGTGGGGCCGTGGTGGACAAGGAGTCGAAGAAAGAGGCCGTGCCCTTGTCTCTGAGGCTTCTCCATCAACTCTTCGCCAGGATCGTCTACCGCCCCCTCTTGGATCGGGTCGGCTGTGCCCAGATCCGCGCCGCGGTCACCGGCGGACACCCGATCAGCCCCGACGTGATCCGCTTCTTCAGGGCAAAGGGGCTCAACTTGAAACATGCCTATGGGCTCACCGAAGGGGGAGGGGTCTTCCAGGTGCAACCCGACCATGAAGTGAAACCGGAGTCCGTTGGCAAGCCCCTCCCGAGGACCGAGATCAAGATCGCCGAGGATCAGGAAGTGCTGGTGAAAACCCCCTCCTGCTTCGTCGGCTATTATCAAGACCCGGAAGCCACGAAGAAGGCCCTCCGCGACGGATGGCTCCACACGGGCGATGCGGGTTACATCGACGACGATGGTCACCTGCTCATCATCGGCCGCAAAGAGGAGATCATGCGGACCAAGGCGGGCGAGGCCATCTCCTCGGATTTTATCGAAACGAGATTGAAATTCAGCCCTTACATCAAAGAGGCCGTGGTCTGGGGCGAGGGACGGGATTACATCACCGGGTTCATCAACATCGACTTCGGAAACGTGGGCAGCTGGGCCGAGGACCGGATGATCCCCTATACGACTTACACCGACCTTTCTCAGCGGCCGGAGGTGGAGGAGCTGATCCTCGGTGAAGTTCGACATGTGAACACGCAGTTGCCGAGGCCGATGCGCTTGAGGAAGATCATCCTCCTCTATAAGCTTCTCGATGCGGACGACGAGGAGCTGACCCGGACTGGAAAGGTGAGGAGGAAGTTTGTCTATGAACAGTATCTCAATCTGATCGAAGCTATGTATAGCGACCTGAAAGAGCTGGAGGTGACCGGAAAGGTCCGCTATCGGGATGGACACGTGGGAACGATCACCACCAAGGTGAGGATCTTGACGGTGGAGTAAACAAGGGAGGATCGGGATTATGGAATTCTTCGTTCAGCTTTTCATCCAGGGACTCTCCGTGGGCTTTCTCTACGGCATCGCCGCCCTGGGTTTCGTCATGATTTTCAAGTCCTCCAGCGTGCTCAACTTCGCCCATGGAGACCTTCTGGCCATGGGGGCCTTCTTCTTCTTGGTCCTCTCCGTCTGGTTGAAGTTACCCATCTACCTCTCCTTCCTCTTCACCCTGATGGGGAGCTTCGCCATGGGTTTTATCATCGAACGTCTCTTCTTGCGGCCCCTGATCGGGGAATCCCTCATCCTGGTCATCATGTTGACCGTGGGGCTCGCCTCGATGTTTAAAGGGCTGATGCTCTTCATCTTTGGGGGCAATCTGTTCGCCTATCCAGAGTTTCTGCCGGCCTACCTCGGGATCCAGGTGGGCAAGGTCGATATCCCTCCGGTCTACGTGGCCTCCTTCATCATCAGCATCCTCTTCCTCTCGCTCTTCGGCCTCTTTTTTAAGTACTCCTCCCAGGGGATCTACATGAGGTCGGTCGCGGACAACCAGACCGCGGCCCTCTCCCTCGGGGTGCATGTGAGACGGGTCTTCGCCCTCTCCTGGGCGATCGCGGCCCTGGTCTGCGCCATGAGCGGGATCATCCTCGGGATCATCAGCGGCGTCAATGTCCACAGCATCAGCATCATCGGCCTGAAGGTCTTCCCGGTGGTCATCCTCGGCGGTCTGGAGAGCATCGGCGGAGCCATCATCGGAGGCCTCATCATCGGGGTGTTAGAAACCTTCACAGGAGGATATATCTCCACCTCCCTCCGAGAGGTGGTCCCTTACATCATCCTGGTCTTTATCCTGCTGGTCAAGCCCTACGGCCTGTTCGGCCTGGTGGAGATCGAACGGGTCTGATCGAGACAGCCAAGAGGGAGGCGGCATGCGGAAGCTACGATTACATCCCTGCGGAAACTACAAAGAAAGATACGAGGAGGAGCTCACCATCTTCGAGACCGACTTCGGAAGGATCTGGATGCTGGTGGGGCTGTTCGTCCTCTTTGTGTTGATCCCGCTGGTCAGCAGTTCCTACCTCCTCTACGTGATCAATCACATCGGGATCTTCGCCATCGCCGCCGTCGGCCTCAACCTCCTCATCGGCTTCACCGGCCAGATCTCCCTCGGCCACGGAGCCTTCGTCGGGGTGGGGGGGTATGCCGCTGCCATCCTGACGACCCGTCTGGGCTTCCCCTTCTACCTATCGGTCATCTCCTCCGGGATCATCACCGCCCTCGTGGGGTTGATCTTCGGGCTCCCCTCCGCCCGCCTGAAACACCTCTACCTGACCATCGCCACCCTGGCCGGCCAGTTCATCCTCCAGTTCCTCTTCGTGAATTGGGAGAGCCTCACGGGCGGCTCCATGGGGATCATCCTGCCCAGGGCGACCCTCTTCGGCCTGAGCCTCAAAAGCGACCTCGCCTTCTTCTATGTCGTGTTCGTCTGCTTTGTGGCGATGCTCTGGATCGCTAAGAACCTCTTGCGGACGAGGTACGGTCGGGCCTTCATCGCCATCCGGGACAACGATCGGGCGGCCGAGGGGATGGGCATCCCCATCTTCAAATACAAGCTCCTCTCCTTTGCCATCAGCTCCTTCTACGCCGGCTTTGCCGGTGCCCTCTGGACCCACTATCTGGCCAGCATCACGCCCGATCCTTATACCCTACTGCTGTCGGTCGAATTCATCGCCATGATCATCATCGGCGGGCTCGGGAGCCTGACGGGCAGCGTCTTCGGGGCGATCTTCATCACCTCCCTCAACGAGAGCTTGAGCCATGCTTCGGAATTCTTCATGAACCTTCCGGCCCTGGCGGGCGTCGCCTTGACGATCGCTCCTCTTCGTGAATTCGTCTTCGGACTGGCCATCGTGCTCTTCATCATCTTTGAACCGAGGGGACTGGCAGAGGTGTGGCGGATCATCCGGTCCAGTTTCAGGCTCTGGCCATTTTCTTATTGAGGGGGGATTATGGAAGATCAAATCCTGCTCCAAATTAACAACATCAGCGTCGTCTACTCCGATGTGATCCAGGTGCTCAAAGGGGTCTCCTTGGTCGTCAAAAGGAGGCAGATCGTCTCCCTTCTGGGCAGCAATGGCGCGGGGAAGACGACCACCTTGAAGGCCATCTCGGGTCTGTTAAAGCCTGAAAATGGTTATGTCACCGAAGGGTCGATCATCTACGAAGGCCATCCCATTCACAATTTCTCGCCCGAGAAGATCACCCGGTTGGGGATCATCCAGGTGATGGAGGGACGGCAACCCTTCAAATTGTTGACCGTTGAAGAGAACCTCCGCGTGGGGACCGCTACGAGGTGGGGCAAACCCTACAAGAAAGACCTCGAGATGGTCTATCACTACTTTCAACCCCTTCTGGCCCGGAGGAACCGGCTGGCCGGTTACTGCAGCGGCGGCGAGTTGCAGATGCTCGTCATGGGCCGGGCCCTCATGGCCCATCCCAAGCTCCTGCTCTTGGACGAGCCCTCCTTGGGTTTGGCTCCCTTCTTGGTGCGGGAGATCTTCGAGATCATCAAGAGGATCAACGAAGAGCAGGGGACGACGATCATGTTGGTGGAGCAGAATGCCAACATGGCCCTGCAGATTGCCACCTATGGCTATGTGATGGAGAACGGCAAGATCATGATGGAGGACGAGGCTGCCCGGTTGCGGGAAAACCCCGATGTCAAGGAATTTTACCTGGGAACCGCAACTTCAGGCGCCTTAAAATCCTACAAGGACGTTAAGGCCTACAAACGGCGCAAACGTTGGCTGTAAAAAAAGATCGAGGAGAGACCCCTCCTCGAAAACGCTAAGGGCGACGGCTGTCGCCAATTAATTGTTCTGAATTTGTGAAATATTGCACCACAACCCTTCGATCCATTCCATTATGAAGCGTTAAGAAAGGGGGCTTTATGGGAATGATGGACATCCATATCGGAGAGATGCTCGCACGAAATGCAAGGCTCTACCCCAACGACGTCGCCCTGGTGGAGCGGGTTCCCGAAAAGGGGATCAGAAGGGAGATCACCTGGAGGCAGTTCGATGAACAGGCCAACCGTTTTGCCAATGTCCTGTTGAATAAGGGAATCAAGAAGGGGGATAAGGTCATCCACCTCATGATGAACTCCTTGGAATGGCTCGTGGCCTACTTTGGAATCATCCGGACCGGTGCCTGGGCCGTACCCCTCAATTTTCGTTTCACCAGTGGCGATATCAAATATTGCTGCGAGGTGGCCGAACCCAAAGGTCTGGTCTTCGGTGAGGAATTTATCGATCGGGTGACCGCCATCAAGGACGAACTTCCCACGGTGAAGGACTACATCTTCGTCGGCAAAGACGTCCCCTCTTTTGCGGACTCCTTCGAACAGGCCCTCGAGAAGGTTCCTTCCACCGCGCCCGAGGTCCCTATTGGCTACGATGATCCCTGCGGCCTCTACTTTACCTCTGGAACGACGGGACAGCCGAAACCGATCCTCCTCACCCACAAGAACATGGTCTGTGCCTGCATCACGGAGAATCATCACCACTACCAGACTCGAAAGGACACCTTCGTCCTCATCCCACCCCTCTATCACACCGGCGCCAAGATGCACTGGTTCGGGAGTTTCATCGTGGGCGGAAAAGGGGTGATCCTCAAAGGGGTTCAACCCGAATGGATCCTTCAAACCATGAGCGAAGAGAAGGCCTCCATCATCTTCCTGCTCGTCCCCTGGGCCCAGGATATCCTCGTAAAGCTCGATAGCGGTGAGGTCAAACTCGACCGCTATGACCTGAGGCACTGGAGGCTGATGCACATCGGCGCCCAGCCCGTCCCGCCCTCGCTGGTGAAACACTGGAAGGAGTACTTCCCCAAGATGCAGTATGACACCAATTACGGCCTCAGCGAGTCGACCGGGCCGGGATGTGTCCACCTCGGCATCGAGAACGAACACAAGGTGGGCGCCATCGGCCTGCCGGGATTTAACTGGGAGGCCCGTATCGTGGACGAGGAAGGCAACGATGTCCGGAAGGGAGAGGTGGGAGAGCTGGTCGTCAGGGGAGACGGGGTGATGAGGGAGTATTATAAAAATCCGGAGGCCACGGCCAAGGCCATCCGGAAGGGTTGGCTCTATACGGGAGACATGGGAAGGGTCGATGAGGACGATTTCATCTACCTCGTCGATCGAAAGAAAGACCTGATCATCTGTGGCGGTGAGAATGTCTTTCCCGTGGAGGTGGAGGATTTCCTTCACACCCTGCCCGGGGTCAAGGACGTGGCGGCCATTGGGTTTCCGGATGAACGCCTCGGGGAGATCGTGGGGGTTATCGTGGAGGTCGTCCCCGGGAAGACCCTGACCGAAGAAGAGGTGCTGAAGTTCTGCGAGGCCTTGCCCAAGTATAAACGGCCCCGGAAGGTCTTCTTCGGAGAGGTCCCCCGGAATCCAACGGGAAAGATCGAAAAACCGAAATTGAGAAAGAAGTACATCGGCACGGAGGAAGCCTTCCGGATCAAATAAGAGACCGTCTCTCCTGAATCAACATGGGGATTGCCCTCGGGATCGATATCGGATCGGCGGTTTCGAAAGGGGTGGCCCTCCATCCGGAAGGCCTCCTCAGCTCGTTCGATTGCCCCTCCGGTGGACATCTCCGATCGACCGCGGAAAAGGTGAGGACGGCCTTGTTGGAGCGTGCAGGAATCGCCGCCACCCAAAACCTTAGGACGGTGGCCACCGGGTACGGGGCCAAACAGGTCTATTATGCCGATGAGGTCAGACCCGAGGTCGCCTGCCTGGCCAAGGGCATCTCCTCACTCCTCCCTTCCGTGAGGACGGTGATCGATATCGGAGACCTCTATACCAAAGTCCTCCACACCGATGGGAAGGGGGGGGTAACGAACTTTGTTTTAAGCGGAAAATGCGCGGGAGGCAGCGGAAGGATCCTTCAGGTGATGGCCAAGGTCCTCCAAGTCAAGGTGGAGGAGATCGGTGAACTCTCTTTGAAATCGACCCGGAGGGTCGAATTTAACACCGGATGTGCGGTCTTTGCGGAGTCGGAGGCCATCTCCCGGCTCTCTCAAGAGACGAAAAAGGAGGACCTCCTCGCGGGTCTCCACCGCGCCCTGGCAGCGCAGATCCAGAGCCTCGCCGAACGGATCGGCATCGAGAAGGATGTGGCCCTCACCGGAGGGGGCGCCCTGGACATCGGTCTCGTAGCGGCCTTCCGAGAGCTTTGGGGAGAGGCGATCCTGGTCCCGGCCAACCCCAATCTGGTGGCGGCCTTAGGCGCTGCCCTTTTTGCAAGGGAAGGGCTCGGCCCATCGATTGAAAGCCTCTAAGGGATGGGATATAGTTAAATCATAGGGATCGAATTCGGGCGATCGGGAAAAAGGGTTCCCCGGAGGCCGGTTGAGAGAGGAGCGACTCGATGAGCGACACACCCTCGGCGATCTTTTCTATCGTGAAGTCGAATTATGAGGATTACGGACGGAGAGCCAGAGAACTGAAAGAGGCCGGAAGGACGATCATCGGTTATATCTGCTCCTTCGTCCCCCTGGAGATTATCACCGCCTCCGGTGCCATCCCTTTTCGCGTCCGGGGAAACCCGCACGAGCCCATCACGAAAGGCGACACCCTCCTTGAGACGATCGTCTGCCCCTATTACCGGAGCTGTTTCGACCTCTCCGTGAAGGAGAAGTATTCTTTCCTCTCCGGCATGGTGATCCCACACGGGTGCGACAGCATGGTGAGGAGTTACAGCGTCTGGAGCTACAGTCTGCCCTATCCCTATTTCCACTTTGTCAATACCCCAACGGTCTGCGAGGAGTCTTCCTTCGAATTCTTCGAGGCCGAGCTCCTCACCTATAAAAGGAGCCTCGAACAGTTCCTGGGAAAGGAGATCACCCGGCAGGACCTCGAGCAGGCCATCCGGCTCCATAACGAGCTTCGCGACCGGGTGAGAGCCCTCTATGACCTGAGAAGATCGGACCCTCCCCTCCTGTCGGGGACCGAACTGACCATGACCCTCACGGTGGGATCGAGCCTTCCGGTCGAAGAAGCGACCCAACTCTTTGACCAGGTTCTGGCCGAGGCCAAGACCAGGGGGAGATCCCCCTTAAAAAAGGGACCGAGAATTCTGGTCGACGGGGCGTGTCTGGACAACATCGAACTGATCAAGCTGGTGGAAGAGCTGGGGGGCAATGTCGTGGCCGACACGATCTGCAACGGGGCCAGGGACCAGCTTCCCAAGACCGATGTCGATCAGGAACCTCTCAAGGCGCTGGCCCGTCGCTATTTGGACAAGATCAACTGCCCCAAGACGTACCGGGCCAACAAGGCCGGGACTTTCGAAGGGGACATTGCGAATCGGTTCGGCGATATCGGCGCCTATGCAAAGGCCTTCGGTGTGCAGGGAGCGATCCTCTATGTCTATAAGTACTGCGACCCCTTCGGTTTCGAGGTTCCGGCCCGGAAGGCCTACTATCAATCGATCCAGGTCCCCCTTCTCCACCTCGAAGATATCTATTCCGCCGGGACCCTGGGACAATTGAAGACGAGGATTCAGGCCTTCTTGGAGATGATCGGGGGGTAGGGCGATTTAAGAGGAAGCCCCCATCCGCAAGGGAAATAGAGGAGAGCGACGGAATGGCTGAGGAGCAGAAAGAGACAAAACCGAAGAAGAGGATGACCGCGACCCGGGCGGCCGCCTCGGTCGGCGCCATGGTGAAAGAGTTCATCACGGGGGCGCTCCAGGCCCGGGCCGAAGGGAAGCAGAAGCTCGCCTATACCTTCATCGTCTGCCACCACGAGGAGATCTTCCGGGCCCTCGACGTGGTGCCGATCTGGACCGAAAACTTCGCGGGCATCTGCGGCGCCAAAAGGGATGCCGAACGGTTCCTCCAGCGGGCCGAATCGTTGGGTCTATCCCGATCCTTATGCACCTATGCCCTTTGCGGGATCGGTTTCGACCAGTGGAGGGAGGAGTTGGGTCAGATGCCTCCGGATGCCCCCTGGGGCGGAATGCCGAGGCCCGACTTCATGATCTCCAGCGGTCAGATCCTCTGCGATCCGCGCTCCAAATGGTACCAAGCCTCTCAGCAATTCATGCCCGATGTGCCCATCTACAACATCGATCTTCCCTACCCTCTCTTTCATCCCCATCGCGACCACCGGGAGGTCCTGGGGTATTACCATCGCTACATCGTCCAACAGTTACGAGGCCTGGTGGCCTTCCTCGAGGAACAGACAAAGAAGAAGATGGATTATGACCGTCTGAGAGAGCTGGTGGACTTGAGCGACCGCACCTGGGACCTGATCGAGGAGACCTACTCGCTCCGAAAGGCGGTCCCCTGTCCCATGGGAACGGGCGATGCGATGAACACGATGGTGCCCATCAACTTCATGATGGCGACCCAGAGGGCCTACGACTTCTTCGTCGAACTGAAGAAGGAGTTAGAAGAGAAGATTGCCAAAGGAGAGGGCGAGGTTGAAAACGAGAAGTACCGGCTCATGTGGGGTGGGGGGTTGCCCGCCTGGTATGCCCTGAGCGACTTCAACTATTTCAACAGCAAAGGGGCCTCCTTTCCCGTGGAGACGACCTACCGGATGGTGGCCCCTCTCAAGGAGATGGACCTGCCGGAGACGAAAGACCCGATCGAACACCTGGCCTGGCGATGGCTCGGATACTGGACGTTCTGGTACGATCGGGCCAGGAGGCGGCCGGGTTCGGAGCCGGACGTCGAACGGCTGATCCACCGGATCGAGGAGTACAAGATCGACGGGGTCGTCATGCACGAGGCCTTCTCTTGTCGGACCTGGCACGTGGGCCTCATCTGGCAGTTACACCAGTTGGCCAAAATTTACAAACCCATTCCGGTCTATGTGGTGGGTAAGGATGGACAAAGAGAAAAAATCTACCGGGAGCTTCCCTCCCTGATCCTCGAAAGCGACATCATCGATATCACCTCCTATTCCGAGGTGGATACGAGACAGAAGATCGACGCCTTCATCGAAACCCTCGAGTCGATCCGCCTCAACAGAGCGGCCTGATCCTCTGCGAGCTTGACCCTTGACCTTCTACTTCGCGGGCATCGATATCGGTTCCACCATGACGAAGGCGGTGATCCTCGAAAAGGGGATCCTGGCCTCCGTCATCGGTCCCACAGGTCCGGAACAGCGCCGTCTGGCGCACCGGGTGATGGAAGAGGCCTTGAAGCGGGCCTCCCTTCCCTTCTCCCGCCTCACCTTCATCGTTGCCACAGGTTACGGAAGGCTCAACGTCCCTTTTGCTGACAAGCAGTTCACCGAGATCACCTGCCACGCCAGGGGCATCGTCCATCTCCTTCCCCGGGCCCGGACGATCATCGATATCGGAGGCCAGGATGTGAAGGGGATCAAGGTCGATGCCACGGGAAAGGTCGTCGATTTCGTGATGAACGATAAGTGTGCGGCCGGAAGCGGCCGCTTTATCGAGGTGATCGCGGAGACGCTCGGCGTTCCGCTGGATCAGGTGGGCGAGCTCTCCCTTCAGAGCCAGAATCCGGCGACGATCAGCAACCTCTGCACCATCTATGCCCAGCAGGAGGTGGCCGCAAGCCTCGCTGAGGGAGTTCCCCTACCCGATCTGCTCGCCGGCGTCCACCTCTCCCTTGCCGACCGGATCGTCCGGATGGTGAAACGGCTGAAGGTGGAGGAGGCGGTCATCGTCACAGGGGGCGGTGCAAAAAACAGGGGGCTCCTCAAGGTCCTCTCGGAGCTGTTGGGCCAAAAGATCCTCGTCCCAGAAGAGCCCCTCCTCACGGGTGCCCTCGGCGCCGCGCTCTTGGGAAGGGAGTTGGTGGATAAGGCCCTAAAAAACAAGACGCCCCTCGAAACCAAAGAGCGGGTCTTCAAAGAGGTCGAAATCCTTTGATCCGGGGTTGCATCGGAACGAAGGCCATGGCAAGAGAAGGAAGGATCTAAGGAGCCGCACCATGGAGGAGAGGGGTTTCACCCTGATCGAGATCATCATCCTCATCGTCATTCTGGGGATTCTAAGCGCCATTGTCATCCCGAGGTACCTCGACCTTTCGAGATCGTCCGAAAAGGCCGTGGCCGAGCAACTGGTCGGCTCCATGAGGTCGGCCCTGACCCTCTATTATTCGAACTGGGTGGCGAAACAGAAGGGAACGCTTAAGAACTTCAGAGATAACATCTCCATCCCCAATTTTGTGAAGGTGGCGGGAGATGCGATGGGGCTCACGGGAAACGAGACCCTGGTCTTGGAGAGGCATATGACCTCCCGGTTCGTGAACGACCAGCCTTCCTCCATCAAAGACTATGCCCAGGACGGATCCGGGAGGCACCTTCGTTTCGTCTTTAAGAACGGGGCCATCCTGGATATCTATTACGATCGAGAGAAACCTGCCATCGATGCCGTTTTCACCGGATTCTAATCGAACCGATAGAAACCGACGGGCGTGAAGATGAATTCCGTCACCCCGGAGTGGTAAAAGAACCGGTTGAGGAAATAGTACATCAGAAACTTATGGTTCTCATCGAGCTGGTCGATCCTCCCCCCTTCCGCATGGGCCAGGGCAGGGAAATAGGAGGGATCGAAGGCGATCGTCCCCTGGAACCGGTTCCGACCTAAATCGGCCTCCTTCAATTTGAGATCCACAATCTTCGGGACTTCAAGTCTCGTCTCTCTCCTCTGAAATTCTAAGAAGGTGATCTCCGCAAGGATCCCGTAGGCCTCTCGAGGTTTCGGTCGGAGGACGGCGACCCGCCGGTTCCGGTAGGGATTCTCTCCGAGGCTACGGTAGAGATCGAGAACCTGCTCCTTCTTCTCGAGGGTAAGCCTGTAGATCCTCAAAAAATCGGAATCGAATACGATCTGGCTCCCCCGGAGACGTTCGGGAACAGAGCGGTCTTTATAATGAAAGTAATGGATTGTCGTGCCCTCCTCAAGATCCATAAGGAAAGGCCGGAGATAAATGGCATGCCGGGTATAAACGATATAGAAAAGAAAAAGGGTCAGGCCGAGGATGAGCACTCCCTTTGCCCGACTTCCGGCTGAGGATCCCTTCAGGGTGAGGAGATAGATAAAAAGGTAGAGGGCGAGGTGGACGGTGCCATGTTTTAACGTGTAGGTGGCAAGGCCGAGGGAGGGATCGATCAGGCCTTTCAAGGCGAAGATTCCAAGCCCCGCCCAGAAGAAGACCTTCCATCTCTTTTTCAGGAAGAGCCGGACCTCATCAGGCCCCTGGGCATGGAAGAGGATGAGGAGGGCGGCGATCGCCACGAGGAAATCGTAGGCCAAAGGCCCGCCGTCAGAGAGAGATTTGATGACGGAGTGAAAGGCGAGGGTGTTAAGAATCGCCATGCCTGTTCGATACTCCCTCTTCCAGCGAAGAACGATTCCCGGTGCGAGATGAAAGCTGAGAAAGAGGGCCGAGAGGACGGAAGCGAGTGTCAGAAAGCCGTAGGCCTTCGGGACCGCCTGGACAAAGGCCCTTCCATCATCCATGCCTCCGAAAGTCCCTTCCAAACCGAGGAGTTCTGCCGACCGGAAGAGGAAGACCTTTGAAGTATGGATATGGGGGAAGAAATTGACGGAGTTGTCGATCTCCCTGAAGTGGTAGTGATAAGCTCCCATGGGAAGGGAAAAGGTTTGGAGATAATGGAGATAGGAGCCGAGGGAGGCTGCCATGCCCACCCCCAAGGAGAACAGGAAGGCCTTTTTTGTCCAACCGGCCTCCTTGGGCACGCTCCCTCCCCTGATGCTACGGAAAAAGAGAAGGAGGAAAAGACCGGAGGCGTAGAGCAACAGGAAGTAGATCTTTCCTCCCGAAACCCCATGGACCAGCAGGCTCAACAGGAAATGGGAAAAGAAGCGGAAGGAGTAGTTCAACCGGTAGAGGAGAAACGTCGATAGGGTCAGGAAGGCGAAGAAGAGGTAGACCATCGATCCTGTGGAAAGAATGGGTTCAGTTCCTCCTTTTAAATTGGATGACGACGATCTCCGGTTCCGAGTCGATCCGCAGGGGAGGCCCCCAGGTTCCTACCCCACTGGAGGTGTAGACGAGGAGATCGCCGTATCTCTTCAATCCGTAATCGTATCCCTTGTAAATCCACGAGGTGAGGAACCGGAAGAGAAAAACCTGTCCCCTGTGGGTGTGGCCCGAAAGTTGAGCCGAAATCCCTTGCTCCCTTGCAATCTCGAGATCGGAAGGGACATGTTTTAAGAGGAGGCTCGGTTTCTTAGGGTCGATTTCCATCTTGCGGAGCATCGCTTGAAACTGTTTTTGATTTCTCGAATCCCGGTAGCCCACGCCAAGGATCTGAAGCCCATCGATCTCCATCTTCTCGTTGTCCAAGACCCGAATGCCAGCGCTTCGGACCGCCTCGAGAAAAGGGGTGCGGTCGCCAAACTCCTCGTGATTTCCCGTAATGAAATAGGTGCCTAAAGGGGGGCGAAGACGCAAAAACGGGGCCACCGTCTGGGAAAGGTCCATCGCCTTGGCGCCGTCGAAGAGATCCCCTCCGATGAAGACGATATCCGGGTTCGGGTGTCGAAGGATCTCGGTGAGCCGTTGGGCAAACCCGCGATGCCTTACATGACCCAGATGGAGGTCGCTCACCCAGACGGCCTTTCGACCTTCCCAAACCGCGGGGAGATGTGGCAGCGGTAGGTCGATCGTTTGAATACGAATCACCGAAGCATTGATAAAGCCATAGAGGCCTCCTGCCAAGGCGATGCCGAAAAGAAGGGTTATCATGGCTTTCCGGTTTAAAGGAAAAGGGAAGAGCGGCTTCAGGCCGTGAAGGATCCATCCCAAAGCGGAGGCAAGGAAGAGGAGGTAGGAGAGGCCGAGCCAGGAGGCGGAGAGAATATAGAGCGCCCTGACCCAAAGGTTGGCAAAACGAGAGGACAGCAGAGACGAACCGATGAAGCTGATCGAAAGAAGGGCGAGGGAGACCCTCAGGGTCCAAAGTTTCACGGGATCGGCCACCCCATAAAAGGAGACCAGGGTCCGGTAAAGCAACCCGTGACCCAAAAAAAGGATCGACTGAGCGATCCCGATCCAGAGGATAAGTCGCATAGGACCAGACACGGTCCCATTATAAGGGATTTCGGGGTCAAATCGCTACCGAAAGAGCGGGGATCATCCGTGGATGGGGATTTGAAGGGCCCGCCGAGAAATGATTTTTTGGCTTGACAGAAGGGCAGGTTTCAATCTATACGTAAATACGAATCCCGAATAGGAAGGAAAGGAACGAACGATCATGGCGACATCGATCTTGGAAGGAAAGAGGATTCTGGCGGTGGATGACGAACCGGATGTCCTGAACATCCTCGAAGAGGAGATCAAGGAGGCCGCTCCAAACTGTATCTACGAGAAGGCCACGACCTTTGAGGAGGCCTCGGAGAAGCTCCGATCCAACCCTTACGATCTCGTCATCCTCGATATCATGGGCGTCCGGGGCTTTGAGCTTCTGGAGCTGGCGGTGAACAAAAATCTACGGGTGGTGATGCTCACCGCCCATGCCCTCAGTCCAGAGGCCCTGAAACGGTCCTTCGAGATGAAAGCGCGCGCCTACCTTCCCAAAGAGCAACTGGGGGAGGTGGTGCCGCTTCTCGAAGACGTCCTGAGGCTGGACTACCTCTCCGGGTGGAAGAAGGTGATGGAGAAGCTGAAATGGTTCTTCGACTCCAAATTCGAATCGGATTGGGAAAAGAAGACCGGTTTGATATGGCAGGAATGGGGAAAGCCCGAACGGAGCTGATGCCCTGATCTTCTTGAAGAAAGGAGGGCCCCGCATTGAAGGAGTCTCTGTTAAACCACAAGCTCATCCTGGCCGTGGACGATGAACCCGATGTGCTGGCCGTCCTCGAAGAAGAGATCAAAGAAGCGGCCCCCCAGTGCCGGGTCGACAAGGCGACCACCTATGAGGAGGCCGTCGAACGAATGATGTCGCTCACCTACGACCTGGTGATCCTGGACATCATGGGGGTCCGGGGCTTCGACCTCCTCCAACTTGCCGTCAGTCGCCGCTTTCCGGTGGTCATGCTCACCGCTCATGCCCTCAATACGGAGGCCCTGAAGAAATCGATCGAGTTGGGCGCCCGGGCTTACCTTCCCAAGGAGAAGCTGGGCGAACTCGTCCCCTTTCTCGAGGATGTCTTGAAATATGAATACCTGCCGGGATGGGAGCGCCTCTTGGACAAATTGAGCGGATTCTTCACGGCCCGCTGGGGAGAACACTGGAAGAAGGTGGACGAGAAATTCTGGAAGGAGTTCGACGAAAAGATCGCCTTTATCAAAAAATAAGCCCCTTCCTTCCGACCCCTTGAACCGAGCATCCTGAGGGACCTCTTCCTGGACGACCGTCGCTCTGAGAAAAACCTTGAACCTCCCCTCCTTGAGGATTGTTTTCAGAAGGGGCCTTGAGTTATAAGATAGGGAAAAAGGCCCATCAGGGCAGGCCATCCCCCGGTCCTATGTTTGAGCGACTGAAGGAAGACCTCCGAACCATCAAAGAGCGAGATCCGGCGGCAAAAAATTATTTGGAGATTCTCATCTGCTATCCTGGCCTCCATGCCATCTGGCTTCATCGGATTGCCCATTTTTTCTACCGACGAGGGTGGTTCACCACGGCCAGGCTCATCTCTCATCTCAGCCGGGCGATCACGGGCATCGAGATCCATCCAGGGGCCAAGATCGGCAGGCGGCTTTTTATCGACCACGGCATGGGGGTGGTCATCGGCGAGACCGCCGAAATCGGGGATGACTGTTTGATTTACAAGGGCGTGGTCCTCGGGGGCACCACCCTCGAAAAGAAGAAGCGGCACCCCACCCTGGGCAACCGGGTGGTGGTGGGATCGAATGCCGTCGTCCTCGGCGCCATCACCGTGGGCGATGGGGCTCGCATTGGGTCGGGCTCCGTGGTGGTCAAACCTGTCCCTCCCGGGGCCACCGTGGTGGGCGTGCCCGGTCGCATCATCGAATCTCCGACCCCGGAAAAAGTCGAGCTCGACTTCGAGCACGGAAACCTTCCCGACCCCCTTTCCGACATCATGAAGATGCTCCTACGGCTCCATCACAAACTGGAGGAAAGGGTGAAACGCCTGGAGCGCTTGGTGGACCTCCCCCATAAAACGCTCTCCCATGAGGATTGACGATGTCGAAATATCCCAAATTCTTGATCGAACATTTTCAAGATCCCAGGAACGTCGGCGAGATCCCCGATGCCGATGGCATCGGCACCGTCGGGAACGCCTCCTGTGGGGACATCATGCAGATGTTCATCAAAGTGAAAGACGAGAAGATTGCGGACGCAAAATTCAAGACCTTTGGCTGTGGCGCCGCCATCGCCACGAGTTCGATTCTCACCGACCGGATCAAAGGGGCCACGTTGGAGGAAGCCCTAAAGATCTCGGAACAGACGTCCAAGGAAATCCTGTCTCAGCTGCCGAAGGAGAAGACCCCCTGCTTCACCCTGGCCACGGATGCCCTCAAGCTGGCCATTGAAGAGTATCGGTGTAAACATCGCAGGGCCGATGGGAAACGAGGGTTTCAGCTCGGAGACTGGGAGGAGGAAGGGAAGGGAGATTCATGACCCCGGAGGAAAAGGTCGTATTCTTAAAGGATCCGAATCGAGTCCTCGTTCAGCTCATCAAAAAATTCATCCACGAGAGTGAGCAGAACCGAAGAAGACCTCTCGATTTCGGCCTCTATTGGGAAGAGCCCCAGGTCGGGTTCGCCTCCGGAACCGATCCCCTTTTCCACGAGTTGAAATCGATCGTCGGACCTTTTCACCTCACTCCGACCGAGGTCATCGCCACTGCCCTCGGGGAAAGAGGAGGGGCCCTCTCTCCGGCGGAGATCGATCCCATCAGCGTTATCTCATGGGTCTTGCCCGCTGCGGAGGATACGCGAAAGAGCAACCGGAGGGAAGATCGGTTTCCTTCAAAGCTTTGGGCCTACACAAGGCATTTCGGTGAGGCCTGTAACGATGCACTCCGCCGTCATGTGGTCGCTTTTCTCGAAGATTTGGGTTTCGTCTCGGTCGCCCCTGTGTTGATGCCCGGGTTTCAGCTCCTCCACGATGCAAGGGTCGGATGGGCTTCGCCCTGGTCGGAGCGCCATGTCGCCTATATCTGCGGCCTCGGAACCTTCAGCCTCAACGACGGCTTCATCACTCCCCGAGGGATGGCGGTCCGGTTAGGGAGTGTCGTCACGCTTTTGAAGCTAACCCCGAGCGAGCGGCGATACCGCCATTACCGGGAAAACTGCCTCTTCTTCAGGAACGAAAAATGCGGCAAATGCATCTCCCGATGCCCTGCCCAGGCCATTACCGAGGAAGGCCATGACAAGGAGAAATGCCACGCCTATCTCAATTCTCCCTCCCTAAAGGCGAGGCGTCTGGAATATGGGATAGAAAACGGTCCCTCCTCCTGTGGTCTCTGTCAAACCGGGGTCCCCTGTGAATTTCAGATCCCCAGGCCTGATCTCATCGCCTGAAACAGGCTCTCTCGGCTAGGATTTTTCAGACGAGAAGGGAAGCGTTTTGTGGAAGATCGAAGCGGTGAGCTGAACCGACCCTGTCCCTCCTTGATGCACCTCTTCCTCGCTTTCTTCAAATTGGGAGCCACGGCCTTCGGCGGACCCGCGATCGTCGCCTACATGCGGCAGTTGGCGGTGAATCAGAAGCGTTGGCTGGATGAAAAGACAGCCCGGGATGGGATCGCCCTGTGTCAGACCATCCCAGGCGCCACCGCCATGCAGATGTCGGCCTATGTGGGGTTTAGGGCCAGAGGCATAGGAGGGGCCGCCGTCAGTTTCATCGGATTTGGGCTTCCGGCCTTTCTTCTCATGATGATCCTCTCGGCCTTCTACGCCAAGACGCATACCCTGCCTTCGGTTGTTTCCATCTTCAATGGACTCCAAGCCATCGTCGTGGCGATCGTGGCCTATGCCACGTTCTCCTTCGGCAGGCCCTTGGTTAAAACATGGCAGAACGGGGTGTTGGCCTTGACGGCTGCAGCTCTTTTCGGGCTGAAGCTCCATCCCATCCTGGTCATCTCCTTCGCCGCCTTCTTAGGGGTCGCGCTCTACTTCAAACAGCCCGTTCAACTCGGGGAAAAACCTCCCACCAAGTCGTCTCCTCCACCCTCCCTCCTCTGGTTAATCTTCGCAGCCCTCTTGGGGACGGCCGCCCTTTTCAGGCTCAACAGAAGGCTTTTTGATTTGGCGATGCTGATGTTCAGAATCGATCTGTTTGCCTTTGGGGGCGGTTATGCCTCTGTCCCCATGATGTTCCACGAGGTCGTCGAGGTCCGTCGATGGATGGATGGACCCACGCTCTTAAACGGCATTGCCCTGGGACAGGTGACTCCCGGGCCCATTGTGATCACCGCCACCTTCATCGGATACTTGTGGCAGGGGTTTTGGGGTGGGGTGGTCGCCACAGCCAGCGTCTTTTTGCCCTCCTTCCTCATCGTCATCGGGGCAATTCCCTATTTCGACCGGATCCGATCCTCTCCCCATTTGATAAAGGTTTTCACGGGGATATTCTGTTCTTTCGTGGGACTTCTCTTAACGGTCACCTTCCGTTTTGCAATCCATCTTCCTTGGGATCTCCCCCGTCTCCTCATCACGCTCGGGGCCTTAGCAGCCCTTTTCCTGAAGGTGGGACTCCTCTGGGTCGTTCTTTTGGGAGCAGGGGTCTCTTGGATCGTCTTATAGGCCTTCGAACCATCGCTCCCGCCCGCACCCTTTTGCCGATCCCAAAAGAAAAAAAAGATTGACATCGATGCGGTCCTGTCGGATAATAGATTGAGAAAAAACATATCGGGCGATGAAGTTCGCCATTAAAGGTCCCCAGCTTTATCGGGGAATGATAACTTCTACTGGGTCCACTGGTAGAAGTTTTTTTTTCAAGGGAATATCTTCATCCCAGTTTTCGCATCTTGTGCAGGAGGAGGGATGGGGAAGGAGTGGTCTGAGAGGAAAGGAGGTAAGAGGATGGAGACGAGGAAAGCGTTTCTCGAAGCGGTCATGAAAATCGCCCATCTCGAAGACTTAAAACAGGCGGATTTAGCCGCCCGGGCGGTCATCGCATTGACCAAAGCGATCATCGGAGAAGAACTTTCCCAGAAGATCGCGGAGGTCTCCCCGCCTGACCTTCGCGAGGGGTGGGAGTCGATCAAGCCTGCCTACCTCTTTGATGCCTACGAGCGAGATGAATTGCTGTTTGAGACAGGGGAGGTCTCGGAGGTCTCTGGGGAAACTCCTTACCTCACCCGGCCGTGAGATCGAAAACGGTCCAACAAAAGACATCCTCTATGAAATCCCGGTCGATCGAGGGAGGCCACCCGTCCTTTCCCCTTTCCTCCTGCCCTGAGAAATGGTGACGTCACCGAGTCCACCGGGATCGCTCTTGAACACACCCTGGCTTCGAAGGAGACCGTATGACCGATCCCTACAGTGCCCTGATAATCGCCGCCCTTATCTTTCTCGGAAGCCTCCTTTCCGTCGAGACGGGGGTGTCGGTGGCCCTCATCGAGATCACCCTTGGCGTGATCGGCGGAAATTTTCTCGGTCTCGCACCTACCCCTTGGCTGACCTTTCTGGCAGGTTTCGGAGGAATTCTTCTAACTTTCCTGGCAGGAGCGGAGGTCGATCCCATCATCCTGAGAGAAAAGGCGAAGGAGAGTTTATGGATCGGTGGCCTCTCATTCCTCGCGCCTTTTTTAGGAACGATTGCTTATTGCTACTGGGTGGCTCACTGGTCTTTAAACGCTTCGGTCATTGGAGGAATCGCCCTCTCGACCACTTCTTTGGCTGTGATCTATGCTGTTCTGGTAGAGACAGGATTAACCCATTATGAAATCGGTAAGATCCTCATGGCTTCCTGTTTCATCACCGACCTGGGCACAGCCCTGGCTTTAAGCCTCATCTTTGCGGAATTTAATATCTTCACCCTCCTTTCTGCCGGAGTCTCTGCCTTCGTCATCCTGGTCATACCCAAGATAGCTCCCTTCCTATTCAAACGATACGGCGACCGGGTGATTGAGCCTGAAATCAAATTTCTCTTCTTCATGCTTTTCCTTTTCATTTATGTTTCTAAAGTGGGATCGAGCCATGCGATCCTGCCCGCCTTTGTGGTATGATATCTTTATAGGTATCGGGAAGAGGATGGCCCTCTGAAGTCAGGATCAATTTTGGCAATATCAATGGACGAATTGACGATATTTTCAATCCATCTCTCCACATTTCTTCTCTTTCCTCTGTCCTCATGGTATCCTTCCCAGGAAAGGGTTTTGAACGTTTCGTAATCCTTCAGTTCATTTTCGAGGAAAGTGAGATGTCGGATGAACCTATATCGAATCTCTCTTTTCAAGGGGATTTTTCTCCCTATAATCGTTGATCACAAGATGCATAAAATCTTCAGCCTCTTTCGTTACCCCCTCCATGAAATCGAGATAAAGCCCCCAGTCATTGATGGCAAGGGGGATTCCGCGAATGGCGCTTGCCGCAGCCGTTGAAGGATCCCTGTTCAAGACAAGAAGCTCAACCTCTCTTTTAATCATCCTTTCCAGGTCAGACCATATCTCATCTTCGCTTGTGTAATAAATTTCTTCTTCAAACTCGATCGGATATCTTTTCTCGGGAGAAAAATAGACTGCGATATCCACATCGGATAAGGGGGTAGCCTTCCCTTTCGCTTGCGAGCCGTATAAAAAGGCGAAGGCGACCTCTTTCCGGTTCTTAAAGTAATGTTTTAAGGCTTCGATATCCATCGAACCAAAACTAAGCGAAGGCGTGAAAAATGTCGACCCCTTTTATCGGATTCTTTCTTTCCGGGCCTCAATATACTCTCTATATTCTTTCAGGAGGACGCTTTTATACTCCCGGCGGGCGGAGGACGGGATGTAGTTGTTATATTTCTCCAGCCGGTCGAGGAGCTCTTCTGCCGTATCCCGATTCGGCAATCTCCCCTCGGAGTAAAGTTCGGCCATCACTTCATCCAAGCCATTCACCCGGACCTGTATGCCATCTGGAAATTTCAAGGTGCGCCGACTAACTGTCAGCGTCTCGGGCTCTCAGCCCACTCAGCCATCGCCTTCCACCTGTGAAATTCGATACTCGGTCATCGATGACCTCCTTCCTCAATAGATCTCCCCTTCGGCCAGTCCCCCATAAGGGCTGGTTCCCTCCCTCAGGGTCGGCAGGAGAGGTGACAGACTCCCGTCGGTGTCTCGACGGCATAAGGAAAATATCTCTTCTTGAACCAGAGGGCCACATTGACAAGGCTGATCAGGACCGGGACTTCCATCAAGGGGCCGATCACCGCGGCAAAGGCCTGGCCGGAGTTGATTCCGAAGACGGCGACGGCAACGGCGATGGCGAGTTCGAAATTGTTCGAGGCCGCTGTAAAACTTAACGTCGTAGCTTGCTCGTAAGTCGCCCCGACTTTCTTGGAGAAATAGAAAGAGACCAGGAACATCACCACGAAATAGATCAGCAAGGGAATGGCCACCCGGATCACATCGAGGGGGAGACGGACGATGTATTCCCCTTTGAGGGAGAACATGACGAGGATGGTGAAGAGGAGGGCGATCAACGTGATCGGGCTGATCTTGGGAACGAACTTCGTTTCGTACCAGGTTTTGCCCTTTGTCTTTAACCCGATCAGCCTGGAAAGAACCCCGGCAATGAAAGGGATGCCGAGGTAGATGAAGACGCTCTCCGCAATCTGACCGATCGTGATTTGAACGGCCATGCCTTTCAGCCCGAGCAAGGGTGGGAGGACCGTGATGAAGATGTAGGCGTAGATGGAGAAGAAGAGGACCTGAAAGATGGAATTAAAGGCAACGAGCCCCGCGCAGTATTCCCGATCTCCCGAGGCCAGATCGTTCCACACGATCACCATGGCGATGCACCGGGCCAGGCCGATCAAGATCAATCCAACCATATATTCGTGATGCCCCGAAAGAAAGGTGATCGCCAGAAGAAACATCAGGACCGGGCCGATGACCCAGTTCTGGATGAGGGAGAGGGCAAGGACCTTATAGTTTCGAAAGACGTGGGCCATCTCTTCGTATCTCACCTTGGCCAGGGGGGGATACATCATGAGGATGAGTCCGATGGCGATGGGGATGTTCGTCGTGTCCACCTGGAACTGGTCCCAGAAGTGGACGATGCCGGGAAAGACATAGCCCCAGCCCACACCGACAAACATCGCTAAGAAAATCCATAAGGTTAAGTAACGATCCAGGAACGAGAGTCTTTTAGTGATTTGTTCTCCTGCCATGTGGTCTATCCTCCTTGGCCCAGGTTTGAAATAGCTATCACTCTTAACCCGCGACCTGCCGGTTTTTTAGATGTCTCAGGAGCCTCCGAAACCGATGGTCACCTTGCCTCCCTCTACGATCACCGGTATCTTTCTCTTCCCCTTCGAATATTTCAACATCTCTTCAAGTGTTGCCTTGACCCCGACGTCACGAAAGACGGCCTTATCTCCATAGGCCTCCCGGGCCTTTCTGGTATAAGGACAACCCTCTGTTCCATAGATTAAAACCTTTGAAGACATGAGCCCCCTCCTTTCCGCTACTTAAACAAAATGATCCGAAAACCATCTCCAAATTCGTAAATCGAAGATTCATTTCGCTGGAGGGCCTTTAAGCCCGATATTGTGAAGCGTTTCAAGAAGCAGGCTTCGCTTCTCGGAATACGCATCCGAGAAGAGGGGTGAACATTTCTCGATCTCCGTCTGCCCCCGTAACAATTTAAAGGCAAAGGCCTGACAACTCAAAAGTCCACATTCTTTACAGTTCGTTCCCGGAAGCAGCTTGACGATATCCGTCGGCTTCAGTTCCTGTCTCATGGTGTAGTCTGGATGGATCTTATCCCGATTCCGATAGGTCTCGTTCACCAGGTCCTGAAGCCACTGGAGGAGCGACACCGCCTCCTTCTCGTCATCGATTTTAGTCAGGGTGATATGGTGGGCATGAAGGGTGATCAACTTTTCGCCTTTCTTAATCGTCAGCGTCAACGCTGGATGATTAAAAAGACACCCTTTGAGGGTGGCATTTAAATAGGGGAAGGCCTCGTAAATCTCCCCCGCCACCTCCGCAATGACGCGAATCTTCTCCGGGTCCGCAACACATGGAAGGATGCGAGTGATTTTGTAAGATTGGAAGAGCATAGGGGCCGATTGTATTTTTCGTCTCTTTTTTCAGGTTGCCCGAAGCTTAACAGGGATGACCTGTCACTGCTCCCGTGTCGCCCGATCGACCTGCGGTTTCAATACCTCTTTCAAAAAGAGATAGGCATCCTCTCTGTCCTCATCCAGCAAGATTTTGACCCTCCTGAGCAACTCTCCGGAGCCCAAGGTGATCTCGAGAGGTTTGACGATCATCCACTCTCCTCCATCAGCCATTTAATAATCATCGATCTTGTGGGAATGGTCCCCTGGGATTTGACCTTCCCGTTGATGATCAGGGCTGGCATGGGGATGTTGCCATATTGGCTTCTCAGCGAGGGATCCTTAATATATTGGAACCCCGCCCGGAGCCCGGTCTCTGCAAGGGCCTGAATCACCTCTTGCTCGAGCTGATTGCAGGAGAAACATCCTAACCCCAATAAGATGACCTCGAGAAAATCCTTTTTCTCTTCAGGCAATTCTTCCCCGAGGAATTTTTTAAATTCCCGAAAAAGGGCCTTTTTATATTCCTCTTCCATGGTGGAAGGGACATAGTTTTTCTCCCTGACTTTCTCGAGGAGCTTCTGCTTCAGGGCAGGCTCCTCCGTTCTCTTTTCGTCCCTGAGTTCTTCAAAGATCTCCTGAAGACCACTCAAACCGACCTGGGCGTTTCCCACCAGGACAAGTCTGTAATCTTTTCCTTCCATACCCTTACCCTCATTTCGACGGCGCTCCCCGGTTGGGTGTCCGGAGTCTGAGACCCTCACCTAATCCAGGCCTTGATCTCCTCTATTTGGGGCACCTTTCCAGCGATTTTGACGACGCCATCCACCACCAGGGCAGGGGTCACGAGGACGCCGTAGTTGGTGATCGTTTTGATATCCTGAACCTTAATCACTTCGGCCTCGATGCCAAGCTCTTTCACGGCCTCTTTGGCCCGCTCTTCGAGCTGATTGCATTTGGCGCATCCCATTCCGAGGATCTCGATCTTCTTCATAGATGGCCTCCTATTCGAAAAGATATCCAAAGCCCAATCCGGTCACCGTCGCCATGAGGATGACGAGGAAAATATAGGTGAGCCCCTTCTTGAATCCCATCACGCGGACGATCACGATCATACTGGGCAGACTTAAGGCAGGCCCTGCTAACAGGAGAGCAAGGGCCGGTCCTCTGCCCATTCCCATATCGAGGAAAGCTCTGATAATGGGGACCTCTGTCAGCGTGGCGAAATACATGAGGGCTCCCACGACAGAAGCGATGAGGTTGGAGCGGAGGGAATTTCCCCCTACCCATTGTTGGATAAGACTTTCTGGAATAAGGGCTTTGATCATCCCTGCGGCAAAAACCCCGATGAGGAGCCAGGGCGCGATCAATTTGACGAAGCCCCAGGTGGCTGAGAACCATTCTTTGACCTCTTCCCGGTCATACCAGCTCTTTAAAGCGACCAAGAGAACCAAAAAGGATATCCCTGTTAAAATCCATTCCTTCTGCGAGGCAAAGACCAGTATCCCTATTAAGGAGGCAAAATAGACAAGAAGGACAGGCCCTTTCTTTCCTCCCTCGGGAATGCCCAGGACCAACGATTGGTCCCTCTTTTCCTTTTCCTCCTTATGGAAGAGCAAGGCCATGATGAGACCGATGACGATGGAGAAGGCCACCGCCCCGATTGCCCTCCCCGCCCCGAGGTCCAGGCCTAACAACCTTGCCGAATAGACGATGGCGAGCACATTGATGGCCGGGCCGGAGTAAAGAAAAGTGGTCGCAGGTCCGATTCCCGCCCCCCTTTGATAAATGCCTGAAAACAAGGGCAACACCGTGCAGGAGCAGACCGCGAGAACGGATCCTGAAACGGAGGCGACTCCATAGGATAACACCCGGTTGGCTTTTGCTCCAAAATACTTCAGCACCGAAGCCTGCGAGACGAAGACCCCGATGGCCCCGGCGATAAAAAAAGCGGGGACCAGACAGGTCAGGACATGGGCCGATAGGTAATCGAGAAACGTCTCCCATCCACTTTTGAGAATATCGGCGAGCAATGATTTCACCCTCTTTACAGGGAACGCATGAGCCGGTTCTGTTCGTGTACCCGGTTTTTCAGAACGATGCTGATGCTATCCAAAATTTCGAAGACCTTTGGATCCTTGACCTTCACCATCACCTTGACCCCGTCCTTTCGGGTGGTGACAAGCTGGCTCTTCTGCATCAGGGAAATGTGGCGGGAGACGTTGGACTGCTCCCCTTTAACGGCCGGGACAATTTCGCAGATGCATTTCTCTCCATTTCTTAGAAATTCCAGTATCTTTAAGCGAGTGGGCTGGGCAAGGGCCTTTAAGATCTCTGCCTTCATCTCGAGAACCCTTTCCTCCATACCTCACCTCCTCCTTGCATATATGAATCATTAATCATATAATCCAAAAAACATAAAAGGTCAATCGGCCACCGTGCGAAACCTTCCACAATCCTTTGAAAGTGCCGTCCGTTGTTTGTATAATTTATCTAATGAAGAGAGCCATCCTCATTCTCTCCGCCTTTATTTTTATTCTTTTTGGGATCACCCCCGGGATTCCACAGACCAACCCTCCAAAGGGCCAAATCTACTATTTTTACTCGCAGGATTGTGAACCCTGTAAAACGATCTACCAGAGTTATTTACCGACCCTTAAAACGGTTTATCCTTTCCTTGAAATTCAGGCCTTCGACGTCGGAGACCCGATCCATTACGAAGCCCTTTTGAAGCTGGAAAAACGATTCGGCAAAAGGGAAAGCGAACTGCCCGTCCTCCTGATCGGAGATCATTTCCTCTCAGGCGAGAGGGAGGTGATGGAGAGGCTTGACCCTCTGCTGATGGAGTACCAGGCAAAAGGCGGAATCCCCCCGGTTTCTCTTGACCTTCCCTCGGGGATCGCTTCAACCCCACCCCAAAGGGCCGAAATCTCCCTTTCTCTCACGTACTTTCATCAGAAGGGATGCCCAAAATGTGACCGGGCCAATGCCCTGCTGAAATACCTCGTCGGAAAGTATCCCGGGCTCAAGGTCGAGGCGATCGACCTCAACACCCCTGAGGGCAAACGCCTCAACGAGGTCCTTTCAAACCGTCTTCAAGTCCCCTCTGAAAAGAGGCTCCTCGCACCGGCCATCTTCATCGGCAACGAATATCTCCCGCCCGAAGAGATCGAGTTGTCCAGGCTGGAAACGCTCCTCGCCAAGTATTCGTCCGATCCCTCATCAACTCCCCCCTTCGCTTCCAGGGGGCCCTCGGTCCCCACCCAGGAGGAGATCGCAAAAGCCGAAGAGACCATGATCGAACGGTTCAAATCTTTTGGGCTACCCGCCATCCTGGTCGCCGGTTTGGTCGAAGGGCTCAATCCCTGCGCCCTTGCCACGCTCGTCTTCTTCATCTCCTACCTCACCATGATCGGCCAGGGACGAAAACAAATCTTGATGGTGGGATTGGGTTTTTCAGGATCGGCCTTCTTGACCCATCTCCTATTGGGGTTGGGACTCCTCGGGTTTATCCAGCACCTCTCCTTCCTTCCCGTCCTCTCCCGTGCCATCTATCTGGTCACCTTCTTGTTGAGCCTCTTTCTTGCCATCTTAAGCCTCTATGATTACATCCAGTTGAAAAAAGGGAAGCCCTCAAAGATGAAACTCCAAGCCCCTGATTTTCTCAAGAGGAGGATCCATAAGGTCATCCGGGCGAGGGGGGCGGGGTTGGAGACGATTCCGGAGGGCCAACCGCTTCGGCTCCTCCTGGTCGCCATCGCCTTAGGCTTCCTCGTCACCCTCTTCCTTTCCACCTGCACGAGCCAAGTTTATCTTCCAACGCTCCTCTTCGTCACCCAATTCTCCGCGCTCAGGGAAAAGGCCCTCTTCTACCTGGTGTTATACAATCTCGTCTATGTCCTTCCCCTGCTGGGGATCTTCGGGATCGTCTATTGGGGGGTCACCTCTCAACAACTCGCTCTCTTCCTTCAGAGAAGGGCTTCCACCCTAAAACTCATAACGGCCCTCTTCTTCTTCGCTCTCGCCGGAATATTGATTTTTACCTTATTATGAGGGATAAGTATTCAATAATCCTTCATCTCAAAGAACTCGAGGAGGTGGCATGAGACAGAAAATCATTCTCTTGGGAGTCGTCGCGGCCCTCTTGGCAGGCGCTCTCCTCTTTTACTTCTTCTATCTCCAGCATCCGAGCCGTCAGGTCCTTGCCCAGGTCAACGGGGAGAAGATCACCCTGCTTCAATTCAACAAGGAATTGGAAAAAGTGGACTCTCCCCTCAAAGAGATGCTTCGAGAGGATCCCCAACAATTCCTCGAAGGCCTGATCATGCAGAGGATTCTTCTTCAAGAGGCCAAAAAAGAGGGGATCACCCCTCCCCTGAAAACCTATAAGGATACGGATAAGGAGGGGCGATCGCCAGAAGAGATCCTGGTCGGTGAACTGATGAAGAAGAAATTCTCTACGCCCCCGCCTGTGACCAAAGAAGAAATCGCGGCCCTCTACCCCGTCGTGAAGGATCGGCTGGGCGGACAACCTTTCGAGAAGGTCTCTCCCTTCCTGGAAGAGTTAATCCGGCAGGCCAAACAGGAGGAGGCGATGAAGAGGTATGTCACTCAGCTTCGAACCGCGGCCAAAGTCGAGATCGACCAGATTCGCCTCCAGAAGATCGCCCTCAAGCCTCCGGAATCGAATACCGAAGAGGAGTTCAAGAAGGCCCTTGCCGGCGGAAGACCTTTGCTCGTCGATTTCGGTGCCAACTCCTGCCTCCCCTGCCGTCAGCTGCGACCGATTCTTAAGGAACTCGAAAAGGAATTTGCAGGAAAGGCAGAAATTCTGGTCATCGATGTCTATAAGTATCAGAATCTCGCCAGGGAATATAAAATTGTGGCCCTGCCGACCCTCGTCTTTTTCGACCCCAAAGGGAAAGAGGTCTTTCGACAACCAGGCGCGATGAGCAAAGAACAGATCTCCGCAAAGCTCAAAGAGCTCGGGGCGGGAACCTAATTTTAGAGCGCGAGGGGATAAGGTCCCACCTGGGAGGGACGGTTTCCTTCGATTCCCTCTCCCATCCGGATGAGCCGATCTCACCTCCCTCCGACCCTCTGGGGTTGACCTCATCCCCCTCTTCTTTATGGATTACCTCACCCTGCTTCTTGTAGCCTTTGGATTATCGATGGATGCCTTTGCGGTCTCGGTCACCAACGGCATGACCATCCTCCGACATCAGCGAGCGAATCGGGCGCTGAAAATAGGGGTTTTTTTCGGTTCCTTCCAGGCCTTGATGCCCTTGATCGGCTGGTCCATCGGGCTCGGGCTGAAAGACCTCATCTCGAGCGTCGACCATTGGGTGGCCTTCGGGCTCCTCAGCCTGATCGGCTTGAAGATGATCTACGAATCGACGAAGATGGGGGGAGAAAAAACCGAGAAGGCCTCTCTAAGCCTCTGGGTGCTCCTTATGCTTTCGATCGCCACCAGCATCGACGCCTTCGCGGTTGGGATCAGCTTTGCCATCCTGGACCTTTCGATCGTGGCGCCGATCCTCCTCATCGGAACCGTGACTTTCGGCGTATCCTTCCTCGGCGTCTTTATCGGAAACAAGACGGGTCACTTCTTCGAGAAGAAGATCGAGGTCATAGGGGGGCTTATTTTAATCGGCATCGGCCTCAAGATCCTGATCGAACATTTAGGACTCTAATCGATGGGAAAGAAGAGAGAGAAGGAGGTTGAAGAAGGCGAGTTCAGGGAGCTCATCCAATTTACCTTGGGCGGCTTCATCGGAGGATTTCTCCTCGGGGTCTTCTTAGACCTTCTCAATTTCCAACGCAGTGCCATAGGCCAGTGGCTCGTCCGAACCCTTTCCGGAGAGGGAGAAAGCCTCTTTGAAGGCATTTATGCCCTCCGTCAGCGATGGCGCAGGGCATCGAATTCTATGGCGGAAGCCTATGGATGGGGAAAACTTGCCGGCATGGCCCTCCCATGGTTCATCGACTGGGGTAGCCGGTTGGTCGGGGTCGATGTCTATGGGATTGAAGGATTTTATATCCCTTACTTCTATGCCCTCAGTGACCAAATGGGTGCCAATCTCTCCGGATTAATTTTCCTCCGTCGGAAAGAAGGGGCCTGGTCAAGGGCGTTGGGGGAGTATGTCCGCCATCCCGTGATGCTCACCAGCCTTTTGATTATCCTCATCGTCCCTCTGGGCCTTTTGGGCGCCAGACTCATAGGGTTTAGCCCCACCACCCAAACCTTTACCGCCCTGGAGACGATCGCGGCCAACCTCTGCTGGCTCCCGCCCCTGGTAGGTTGGATTCAGGAGAAGAAAGAAATATGAGCACAATTGCACCTAAAATCTCCTTTCGGGCCCATGAGAGGAGGGTTTACGAGATGGTGAAGATCACCGGCGCTCTTATGTGTTCAATCCTTTTGGTAGGAATTATCATGGCCCCGGCCGAGGCCAAAACGGCCAATACGATCAATGCGGAGGTCAATGCTGCCTTGAAGCTCTTCGAGCAGAAGGTCAAGGGAGGCAGGGAATTTCTGCAGGCGGCCCGGGGCGTCCTCGTGATCCCCAACCTCGTCAAGGCGGGCCTCGGAATCGGAGGGATGTACGGGGAAGGGGCGCTGAGGGTCGGCGGCAAGACGGTGGCCTATTACAGCCTCGCAGGAGGCTCTGTGGGATTTCAGATCGGAGCCCAGAAGACCCATCTGCTCCTCGTTTTTATGGATGAAGAAGCGCTCAAGCAGTTCCGGAGGGGCTCGGGTTGGAAAGCGGGGGTTGACGGCTCTGTCGCCTTCATCGATGTCGGAGCCGGAAAATCCCTGGATACCCTGAACATCAAGGACCCCATCGTTGCCTTCCTCTTCGGCCAGAAGGGGTTGATGGCAAACGCAACGGTGGAGGGCTCCAAATTCACCCGGTTGACCAAATGACCCGAGCAAGAAGGACAATTGCCTTCGGTTTTCCCAGCCAGAGGTTCCCTCTCCAAAAGACTCAAAGGGAAGAGACCCAACCGGCGTTTTAGATGATCCTGCCTCCGAGGAAAAAATCTCTCGGGCAAAGCCCCAGACCCTTAATAAGTTGTTGACTTTTTTGAACTATTTCAATAGACTCTAATCGGAAAGGGGGTAGCCTCTGGGCAGGGGCCTTCCAATCTTCTCTAAGAGGACTTTTTCAGAAGTCCCATGAATCCAATACCTCTCGTGATCGATGCCTACCTTGCTTTAATAGTGGCGTTGATCAACCTAATCTTTGCCATCCTCGTATTGGTCCGCACTTCCCGCGCCCCCCTATACCTTATCTTATGGCGATTATAAAAGATTTGCCACTGGTTTTGTGATCAATTTGAGTAGCAAATCGAACAGAGATTCATGACGATGATTATAACGGAACTCCATCTCCTTTAGGTAGAGGGGAAAAAGTTTTGGAGACACGCCGTG
>JAOAHX010000014.1 GCA_026415035.1 Thermodesulfobacteriota bacterium
AGGGCATCGATTTTCTTGCCACCACCCCTTTTTTATGTTAAAAAAATTTCTTTAATTCAAGGTGTTGGCAATCCGTCGCTTTGGGCTCGCTCATCGAGCCCGTCCAAGGAGAGACAGTTCCATCCCTTTTCGGGAGGGGAGTGAGAGGAAGATTCCGACACCTGTGTTGAAGAGGGAGGCCCAATGAACTACCGAGAGACGCTCAACCTTCCGAAGACAGACTTTCCCATGAAGGCCAATCTTTCGAAGAGGGAGCCCGAGATCCTCAAGATGTGGGAGTCGAGGGAGATTTATCGTAAGATGGTCGATCAGTCCAGGGGGAGGGAGAAATATGTCCTTCACGATGGCCCACCCTACGCCAATGGAAATATCCACATCGGGACGGCCTTGAACAAGATCTTGAAGGATATCATCGTAAAGTCGAAATTCATGGCCGGATATCACAGCCCTTACGTGCCAGGGTGGGACTGCCACGGCTTGCCGGTGGAGCATGAGGTAGAAAAGGCCCTCGGCAAGAAGAAGGCCGAGCTTTCGACCGTGGAGATCCGGCGGCGGTGTCGGGAATATGCCTCAAAATTCGTGAACATTCAAAGGGAGGAGTTCAAAAGGCTCGGGGTGTTCGGGTCCTGGGAGGATCCCTACCTGACGATGGATTTCAGGTACCAGGCAACGATCGTGAGGGAATTCGGAAAGTTTCTCCTCAACGGATCGGTCTATAAGGGGAAGAAGCCGGTTCACTGGTGTCCCACCTGTAAAACGGCGCTCGCAGAGGCGGAGGTGAAGTACGAAGACCACCGCTCGCCTTCGATCTACGTCAAGTTTCGAATGATCTCTCCGCTCCCCACGCTCGAAGAGGGGAAAGGAAAGGCGGTCTCGGTGGTCATCTGGACCACCACCCCCTGGACCATCCCGGCCAACCTGGCCATCGCCCTTCATCCCGATTTCACCTATGTGGCCGTCGATGTGGGAAAGGAGGTCTACCTCTTGGCCGAGGGGCTTCTCCAATCGGTCATGGAGAAGTTCGGGATTGACTCCTATCGAGTCCTGGCCAAATTTTCGGGAAGGGAGCTGGAAGGGCTCAAAACCCGACATCCCCTTTATGACAGGGAGTCGGTGATCGTGCTGGCTCCCTATGTGACCCTTGATGTCGGGACGGGATGTGTCCACACCGCACCTGGCCATGGGCAGGAGGATTACGAGACGGGGATCGAATACGGGCTCGAGATCTACAGCCCGGTGGATGACGATGGACGGTTCACCGCCGAGGTCCCCTTCTTTGCCGGCCAGTTCGTCTTCGACGCCAACCCGGCGGTCAACCAGAAACTGGCCGAGGTCGGGGCCCTTCTCAAAGAGGAGGAGATGGTCCACTCCTATCCCCACTGTTGGCGGACGAACGATCCCATCATCTTCAGGGCCACCGAACAATGGTTCATCTCCATGGACAAGACCGGCTTGAGGCGGCATGCCCTCCAGGCGATCAACGGCGTGAAGTGGATTCCCCACTGGGGCCGGGATCGGATTTATGGCATGGTCGAAAACCGTCCCGATTGGTGCGTCTCACGACAGAGGGCGTGGGGCATCCCGATCACCGTCTTTTACTGCTCGGCCTGCAAAGAGCCCCTGGCCAACGAGGAGACGATCGACCACGTCGCGAGACTCTTCGAGGAGAGGGGGGCGGATGTCTGGTTCGAGGAGGAACCCGCCCGTCTCCTTCCGGAGGGGACCCGATGTCCGAGGTGCGGAGAAAAGGCCTTCGTCAAAGAGACCGACATCCTCGACGTCTGGTTCGATTCAGGGGTCTCCTGGGCCGCTGTGCTTGAGCCCCGGAAGGATCTTGAATTTCCGGCAAGCCTCTATCTCGAGGGGAGCGACCAGCACCGGGGATGGTTCCACAGCTCCCTTCTCACCGCGGTGGGGACGAGAAAGAGGGCGCCCTATGCGGCGGTCCTCACTCACGGGTTCGTGGTGGACGGAGAGGGGAAGAAGATGTCGAAATCTGCCGGGAACGTGATCGCGCCGGAGGAGGTGATCAACCGCTTGGGCGCAGATGTATTGAGGCTCTGGGTCTCGGCCGAGGATTACAGGGATGACATCAAGATCTCCGAGGAGATTCTCAAGCGGCTGGCCGACGCCTATTTTCGCATCCGAAACACCTTCCGGTTCCTCCTGGGAAACCTCTACGATTTCGATCCCGAGAGGGATCGGGTGGCCTACCGGGAGCTTCACGAGATCGACCGGTGGGCGCTCCACAGGCTTCAGAAGCTGATCTTGAGGGTGAGGGAGGCCTACGAGCGCTTTGAGTTCCACGTCGTCTATCACAGCGTCCAGAACTTCTGCGCCGTGGAGATGAGCTCCACCTATTTCGACATCTTAAAAGACCGGCTCTATACCTTTCCGAGCCGGTCTGCGGGGCGGCGGGCTGCCCAAACCGCCCTCTATGAGATCCTGAGCGGGTTGGCGAGGCTGATGGCCCCCATCCTCTCCTTCACCTCTGAGGAGGTCTGGCAGCACCTACCTGGGGGGAAGCCCGAAAGCGTTCATCTGACCTCCTTCCCGGAGGTGAGGCAAGAGTATCTCGACGAGGCCTTGAACGAGAGGTGGGATCGGATCTGGGAGCTCCGCTCGGAGGTCACCAAAGCGCTCGAGGAGGCGAGGAAGGAGAGGAAGATCGGCCTCTCCCTGGATGCCCAGGTTCACCTCTACCTGCCGGAGAAGGATTACGAATTCTTTAAGTCCCTCGCTCACGACTTGAAGACCGTTTTTATCGTCTCATCGGTCACCCTCCACCGGGAGGAGAAGGAGAGGCGGGTCGAGGTCCACCGGGCCGAAGGGGAGAAGTGTGAGCGATGTTGGAACTACGATGTCAGCGTGGGGAAGGATCCCCAGTACACCACCGCCTGCGCACGATGTGTGGAGGCCCTGAAAGGATGACCTTCCCGATGGGTCGCAAATACGGGGTCTTGCTCCTCTGCCTTCTCTTCATCCTCCCGATGGACCAGTATACGAAACAGGAGGTCCAGCGGAGGATCCCCCTTCATCGGACGATCCCTGTCATCGAAGGGTTTTTTAATCTCACCCATGTGCGGAACCCGGGCGGGGCCTTCGGGATTTTGGCACAAAGAGGGGAAGGGATCCGTTCGTTTTTCTTCGTGGCCTTCTCCCTCCTGGCGATCGGGATCCTGCTCATCCTGCTCTATCGGACAAAGCCCCAGGAGCGGATCCTTTCCCTCTCGTTCTCCCTCATCCTGAGCGGGGCTATCGGAAATCTGATCGACCGGGTCCGATACGGAGAGGTCATCGACTTTCTCGATTTCTACCTCTCCTCCTTTCACTGGCCTGCATTTAACATCGCCGATGCGGCCATCACCATCGGAATCGGCCTGCTCACGCTCCGGCTGCTGACCCAGGGTCGAAAGGGAGGGGGCTGAGGTCGCATCCCTTCCCGCGATGGGGAGGGCTTCTTCCTCCTCTTTAAGGCTTGCGCTCCCTCGCTCCGCTCGAGGGGCTTTACCGAGAGAGGATCCGGGATTTAAAAAGGTGCATCCGATCCTGCTTCGCCTCGACGGCCTCACCCTCTATACATACGGCTTCTTTGTCGGCCTCGGATTTCTTCTTGGTTTGGCCCTCCTCCTCTGGAGGGGCCGAAAGGAAGGGATTCCGGAGGCCAGGCTCGTCGACCTATTCTTCCTCGTCTTCTTCTCCTCGATCGCGGGCGCAAGGGCCCTTTTCGTCCTTATCCACCCGGAGATCTTTCGGGAGGACCCCCTCGGCGTCTTCAAAGTCTGGGAGGGCGGGTTGGTCTTTTACGGAGGGCTCCTCCTCGCCAGCCTCCTCTCCTTGGCCTATTTAAAATGGGCCCGGCTGCCGGTATGGAAGGTCGCGGATCTCTTTTCCCCTGCCATCGCCATGGGGTTGGTCTTCGGCCGGATCGGTTGTCTGATGGCAGGGTGTTGCTACGGAAAGGAGACGTCTTTGGGTTGGGCGATCGTCTTCACGGACCCCCAGGCCTTGGCCCCCCTTCACCTGCCCCTTCACCCCACCCAGCTGTACGAAGCCCTCGGGGGAATCCTTCTCTTCTTCCTCTTGCACTGGAGAGAAGAGCGGAAGGGTTACGACGGCCAGATCTTCTTTCTCTTCCTCCTCTCCTATTCGATTCTCCGTTTCTTCCTCGAATTCCTGCGAGGGGATCCGAGGGGGTCTCTTTTGGGAGGCCTTCTCAGCACCTCGCAGGGGATAGGAATCTTCTTGGCCTCGACCTCCCTCTTTATGTTATTCTATTTGGGGAGAAGGAAGCGGAGGGAATGAGCCTTGGCTTGTTTGGAAATCTTGAGATACCCCCACCCCCTTTTGAAAAAACCCTGCGAGAAGGTGGTGCGGATCGATGAGGGGGTCAGACGCCTGATTCGGGATATGACCGAGACGATGTACAAGGCCAACGGGATCGGCCTTGCGGCCTGCCAGGTGGGCGATCACCGTAGAGTGATCGTCGTGGACGTGAGCCCCATCGATCCCGACAAGGAGTGTTTTGCGTTGATCAACCCGGAGATCGTCTCCGAGGAGGGCGAGGTGGAACACGAGGAGGGTTGCCTGAGCGTTCCCGATTGTGTGGAGAAGGTGAGGAGAAGGGAGAGGATCGTGGTTCGAGGGCTCACTCCCTCAGGGGAGGAGATCGAGATTTCCGCCGACGGGATCCAGGCCATCGCCCTCCAGCACGAGATCGATCACCTCAACGGCATCCTCATCCTTGACCGGATCAGCCGTCTCAAAAGGGAACTCTATCGAAACCGATTGAAGAAGTCGTTGAAAAAGGGGGAAGGGGATTGAGCGCTGCTCGCTGGCGGATCGTCTTTTTCGGAACCCCTGAGTTCGCCCTTCCCTCCCTGGAGAGGCTTACCCAGGGACCGGAGGAGGTGGTGGCGGTCGTCACCCAGCCGGACCGGGAGAAGGGGAGGGGTAAAAAAAGGACCCCCCCTCCGGTCAAAACTTACGCCCTCCAACACGGGCTTTCCCTATACCAACCCGAGAAGGTAAAGGAAGCCTCCTTTCTTAACGAGATGAAGGCCCTCGGACCCGATCTCATGGTCGTCGTGGCCTTCGGTCAGATTCTGCCCAAAGGCCTCCTCGAGATTCCGAGATTCGGGGCGATCAACGTTCATGGGTCTTTGTTGCCCGCCTATAGGGGAGCGGCACCGGTCGCTTGGGCCCTCCTCAGAGGGGAGGAGAAGACCGGTGTCACCACGATGCTGATGGACGAGGGGATGGATACAGGAGATATCCTCCTTCAGGCAGAGGTGGCGATCGAGCCAGACGATACGCGGGAGACCCTCGAAAAGAGACTCGCCTTGAGGGGAAGCGAACTCTTGACGGAAACGATCGAAAAGATGAAAAAGGGCGAGCTGACCCCCGTCCCCCAGGACCATTCGAAAGCCACCTACGCCCCGCCCCTTAAGAAAGAGGATGGCCGGATCGACTGGAGGAGGTCAGCCAGGGAGATCGAAAACCTGATCCGGGCGATGCACCCATGGCCCGGGGCCTTCACCCGCTGGGAGAGGGGATTGCTGAAGATCTTGCGGGGGGAGGCCCGCCAAGGGGCCATCTCATCGAACCCGGGGACGGTCCTGTGGGTGGGTGCTGATTTCATCGAGGTCGGCACAGGGGAAGGCTCTCTCCTGATCAAAGAGGTCCAGCCGGAGGGCGGCAGAAGGATGAGCGTGAGAGACTTCCTTGCCGGCCACCGCCTCCCCTCGGGGCTGGTCTTTCTCTGACGGCTGAGGGAATCTCGTGAGCGAGCAACCCAAAAAGAGGATCTTCATCGGGCTTCTGGTCCTGACCTGCCTCATCCTTTCCTTCCTCCTCTTTCTCCTCTGGTACGTCCCATTGGTGGGGCTGAAGAACCTCCATCCCTCCCTGCCCTTTCTCTACAGCCTTGTGCTCGCCTTGTTCGTCTTCGGGATGCTCTTCGGAGGTCTTCTCCTCGTCTTCACCATCCTCCGGGGGAAAGATATCCTTTTCACGCACCGGCTCAGGGGGATCGTGGCGAAGGTCCTCTTCCCCTTCATGATCCTGATGGGGAGGATGGTGGGTGTCTCGAAGGAGAAGGTCCAGCAATCCTTTATCGAACTGAACAACCATCTGGTCCGGTCGAATCATCACCGGGCAAGGCCGAGCCGGCTTCTCCTCCTCCTCCCCCACTGTATCCAGAACTTCGACTGCGAGATCAAGATCACCGCCCAGATCCGGAACTGCCAAGGATGCGGAAGGTGCGAGATCAAGGATCTCATCGAACTGGCCGAACGTTATCAGGTGAAGATCGCGGTGGCCACCGGAGGAACGCTGGCCAGGAGGATCATCGTGGAGAACCAACCGGAGGCCATCGTGGCCGTGGCCTGTGAACTCGATCTGACGAGCGGCATCCAGGATACCTATCCCATTCCGGTCATCGGAATCCTGAACGAAAGACCTTATGGTCCCTGCATCAACACCCGAGCCGATATCGAAAAGGTCAAGGCCGCGATCTTGGATTTCCTCAGGCCAGACCAGTGAGGCCGTTAGCGGTTTCTCCGGGGAGAAGGCCTCTCCCCATGGTTGACAAACCCTCGGCTGGTTATTATACTTTTTCGTGAAGGAGGTTCGAAGAAGCGATGAATTATTTTAAGACTTTCATCCTCATGTTGCTCCTTACCGCCCTTTTTATCCTGGTTGGGACGGCGATCGGCGGGAAGGACGGAGCGATCATCGCCTTCCTGTTCGCCGCCGGGATGAACTTCTTTGCCTATTGGTTCAGCGACAAGGTCGTCCTCCGAATGTACGGGGCCCAGCCCGTCACTCCTGCCGAAGCCCCCGAACTTTATCGGATCGTGGCCGAGCTGACCAATAAGGCCTCGATGCCGATGCCAAAGGTCTATATCATCGACAACGATACGCCCAACGCCTTTGCCACGGGTCGCAATCCGGAGCACGCCGCGGTGGCGGTGACGACCGGCCTTCTCAGAATCCTGTCGAAAGAGGAGTTGGCCGGGGTCATCGGCCACGAGCTCTCTCATATCAGGCACAGGGACATTCTCATCAGTACCATCGCCGCCACCCTGGCCGGAGCGATCGGGATGCTCGCCTCCATGGCCCGCTGGGGTGCGATCTTCGGGTCCGGCCGTTCCGAGGACGAAGAAAGGGGCGGGGCCAATTTCCTCTTCGTCTTTATCGCCACGATGATCGCTTCGATCGCTGCCGTCCTCATCCAGATGGCCATCTCGAGATCGCGGGAATATATGGCCGATGCCGGAGGGGCCCACTTGAGCCATCCGCTCTGGCTCGCCAAGGCCCTCGGCAAGCTGGAGATGGCCGCCCACCGGATCCCGATGGAGGCCAATCCCTCTACCGCTCACATGTTCATCGTCAACCCCCTGAGGGGAGGGGGCGTGTTGTCGCTCTTCAGCACTCACCCACCGATCGAGGAGCGAATCGCCAGGCTTGAAGAGATGGCGAGAACAGGGCGCTTTTGATCCGGAAATCGCCCAGGGCGATTTGCCTCGAAATCCTAAGCCAGGTAAATAGAAAGGACCGTTCCCTCGACGTCCTCCTGGATCGGGCTTTTAAAAAATACCGTCATCTCACCCCGTTGGATCGGGCCTTCCTGACCGAATTGGCCTATGGCATCTTAAGATGGCGAGAGAGGCTCGATTGGCCTGTCCGTCACCTGTCGAAGGTTCCTTTCGAAAAGATCGAGCCCGAGACGTTAAACCTCCTCCGCCTCGGCCTCTACCAGATCGATTTTCTCACGCGGACCCCTGTTTCGGCCGCGGTTAACGAATCGGTCGGATTGGGGAGGAGGTATCACGGAGGCCGAACCGCCGGCTTTGTGAACGCCATCCTCCGAAACTATCTCCGAAAAAGGCAGGAGATTCGCTATCCCCTTCTCGAGGAGGATCCGGCCCTCCACCTTTCCGTGGTTCACTCTCACCCCCGTTGGCTCGTCGAAAGGTGGATCCGTGAGTTGGGCCTCGAGACCGCCCTCGCCCTTTGCCGGTTTAACAATCGAATCGCTCCCCTCACGCTTCGTGTTAATACTCTCCGGGTGAAGAGGGAGGAGCTGATTGAGCGGCTGAGGGCGAAGGGGTTGAAGGCCATTCCGAACGAATATTCGTCGGAGGGAATCTCGATCGAGGATCCGCCGCCTGTCTCGGAGCTTCCCTTTCTCCGCGAGGGCCTTTTCGTCCTTCAGGACGAGGCCTCCCAGCTGGTCACCTCGGTCTTGGACCCGAGGCCCGGGGAGGCCATCCTCGATGGCTGCGCCTCGCCAGGAGGGAAGACCACCCACCTGGCCCAGAGGATGGGGAATCGCGGTGTGATCTATGCGGTCGATCTCAGCCAGAAGAAACTCGCCCCGATCGAGGAGAACTGCCGGAGACTGGGCGTGGCCATCGTGAAGACCCTCAAGGGAGATGTCACCCGGCCGCACCCGCAACTGGAAACGATGACCTTCGATCGGGTCCTCGCCGACGTCCCCTGTACGGGTTTCGGAACGCTACGGCGAAATCCCGATCTCAAATGGAAGAAGACCGAAAGGGATGTCCATCGTTTGAGCCAGCTCCAGTTCTCCATCCTCTCGTCGCTCTCCCGCTACGTGAAGCCGGGAGGGATTCTTGTCTACAGCACTTGCACGGTCTTCCGGGAAGAGAACGAAGGGGTGGTCGAGCGGTTCCTCCAGGCCCATCCGGAGTTTCGGCTGGAATCGGTCATGCCCTACCTGCCTGAGAAATGCCATCCGTTCGTTCAGGGAGGGGTCTTGAAGACCTTCCCACCCCGAAATGGAATGGACGGTTTCTTCGTGGCGAGGTTGGCCCGGTTGGGCTGAAAGGAGGATTGCCTTCGACCCTCGATTCGATTATGATGGCCTTGCCCAAGGATCTTTTCAAGGGATCGGGTTGGGCCGAGGCCCAAGGGGAGGGGAGATGAAGAAGATCGCGCCATCCATCCTTTCAGCAGATTTTAGCCGTCTCGACCAGGAGGTGCGTGCGGTCGAACGGGCTGGAGCGGACCTCCTCCATGTCGATGTGATGGACGGACATTTCGTGCCCAACCTGACGATCGGCCCCCTGGTGGTGAGCGGGTTGAGAAAACTGACCTCTTTGCCCCTCGATGTCCACCTGATGATCGAAAACCCGGAACGATTCGTCGAGGCCTTCGCCCAGGCAGGGGCAGACTATATGACCTTCCATGTCGAGGCCTGCCGGAACCTGAAAGGGATGGCCAGGAGGATCCGGGCCCTCCGGGTTCGTCCGGGCATCGTCCTCAATCCCCCCACCCCCTTGAGAAGGTTGTTCACGGTGCTCGATGAGGTCGACCTCGTCCTGCTGATGTCGGTCAATCCCGGGTTCGGTGGCCAGGCCTTCCTCCCCGAGGTCTTAAAAAAGGTGGCGGAGCTTAGAAAAATCGTCGACCAGAATGGGTATCGGGTTGAGATCGAGGTGGACGGGGGGATCAAGATCGACAACATTGCGGAGGTCTCCAGGGCAGGCGGAGATATCTTCGTCCTCGGCACGGGAATTTTCAAGACCCCGGATTACCGGGAGACGATCCGCCGGCTGCGAAAAGAGATCGGCCGATCGTCGTAGGCCCTCAAAGTTTCTTCTTTTGGTACCTCCAGACCGCTCGCTGGTGATCCTCATAGTGTTCGGAGAAATGGTGGGAGCCGTCGTTTCTCGAGACGAAGTAGAGATAGGGAGAGGAGGCCGGATGGAGGGCGGCCCAGAGGGAATCCCTCCCAGGATTGCAGATCGGGGTAGGCGGCAGGCCCGGGTTCAGATAGGTGTTGTAGGGGGAAGGCCTTTTGAGATGTTCTTTGGTGAGGTCTCCGTCGAAGTCCTCAAGGCCGTAGATCACCGTCGGGTCGCTCTGAAGCGGGATCTTCCTCCTCAGGCGGTTGTGGAAGACGGCCGAGATGAGCGGCTTCTCTTCGGAAAGGGGGCTTTCCTTTTCGATGATGGAGGCCAGGATCACGACCTCCCTTGGCGAGAGGCCCAACTGGCGGGCCTTTTCGAGCCACTCCCTGAGAAAGTACCTCCGGAATTGCTGGGTCATCATCCGGATGACCTCCTCCGGATCCATCTCGCGGTAAAGGTGATAGGTTTCAGGGAAGAGGAAGCCTTCGAGGGTCCACCCGATCCCTTTCGTTTCTTTGGTGGGTTCAGGGAAGTATTCGGCGAGGCCCATCGAGGCGATGAAGGCCGGTGAGGTGGCCTTCTCGAGAAAGGCCTTCTGTTCCACGATCCCCAAGGCTCCGAGGAGTTGAGCTATTTGCCGAAGCGTGTATCCCTCGGGGATGGTGACGAGGTGACGCCTCACCTGGCCCTGGACGAGGGTGTTGAGAACCTCCAGAGGGAGCATGCGGGTGTGGAGCTCATACTCTCCCGCCTTGATCTCGGCCTTCTTCCCGAGCAGGGTGGCCAGCCCGATGAACATCTCCTTGCTCCGGATGATCCCCTCCTGCTCGAGGACCGAGGCCGTCGCCCTGAGCGAAGTGCCCCGTTTGATGAGGATGACCTTGTTCTGGGAGCTCTTGGAAGGAGGGATCAGGAGGAGATAGAAGAGCCCGAAGAGGAAGCTCGACACCAGGCAAAAGAGGCTAACGAGGAGGAATTTACGAGGAAAGAGGCGTCTCATCACCTCTGCCCCTGAGCTGCTGGAGATATCCCTGGAGGATGAGGACCGCGGCCAGTTTGTCCACGACCGCTCTCCTCTTACTTCTTGAGAGGTCGGCCTCCAAGAGCGTTCGGTCCGCCTCGAGGGTCGAAAGCCTCTCGTCCCAGGTGATTACGGGAAGACCGACCCGCCTTTTGAGCTCCTCGATCCAGCTCAAGACGAATTCGGCCTGTTTGCCCAAGGAACCATCCATCCTTACCGGAAGACCGACGACGATCTCCTTCACCCCATATTGAGAGATGAGGGCGAGGAGCTGATCAAATTCATCCTCCTTCGAATCCCGTCGAATGGTTTTCACGCCCTGTGCCGTGATTCGAAGCTCGTCGCTGATGGCCACGCCGATCCTCTTCTGTCCGATATCAAGGGCCATGATCCTCATCGATCCTCTTGTCGTTCAACGCCGCTGGACTTGTCCACCGGATGGACCACGACGGCCCGTCCCAACGGTTAAACTAAAAATAGTCTAACATACAGGGATCAAAAGGGAAAGAAAAATTTCTTGACATTGGTGGGCGTGTTTGTTATAAAATGCACAATCTTAAAAAAGAGGGAGGTCTTTTTATGGATTTTTCATTCACGGAAGAGCAGATCGCGATGAGGGATATGGCCAAGAATTTTGCAGAGAAGAAGATCGCTCCCACCATGGAAGAGGATGAGAAGGAGCATCGATTTCGAAGGGAGATCGTCAAAGAGATGGCCAGCCTCGGGTTCTTCGGCTGCATCGCGCCGGAGAAATATGGCGGAAACGAGACGGGGTATATCGCGGCCTCGATCATGGCCGAAGAGATCGCCAGGGTCTCACCCTCCTGGGGCCTTCCCTTCAATCTCCAGATGAATTCTATCCAGTCGGTCCTGCTCCAATTCGGGACCGAATCGCAGCGAGAACAGTACATCCCTAAATTGATCAATGCCGATCTGCTCGGCTGTTTCGCCATCACGGAGCCCAATTCCGGTTCGGATGTGGCCTCGATGAAAACGGCTGCTGAAGAGAAAGAGGATGGGTTCATCCTCAACGGTAGCAAGATGTGGATCTCGGGTGTACCGGTGGCCGATCTCGGGATCGTCTATGCCTATACCGATCGATCCCTCAAACATCGGGGGATGTCCGCCTTTTTGGTCGATATGCACCTGCCTGGAGTGACCCAGAAGGCGATCGAGACGAAATTGGGGCTTCACTGCGCCCCCACCGGCGAGATCTATTTCGACAACGTCAAGCTCCCGAAGGAGAGCCTGGTGGGTCAAAAAGGGGATGGGTTCAAGATCTGCATGTACATGCTCGACAATACGAGGCTCTCCTGCGCTTCCAGGGCCGTCGGCGTGGCCAGGGCCTGTAAGGAACATGCGATCCGTTACGCCAACGAGAGGGAGCAGTTCGGCCAGCCCATCGCCAATTTCCAGATGATTCAAGAGCAGATCGCAGAGATGGTGGTCGAGGAGGAGGCGGCGAGGCTGCTGGTCTACCGGGCGGCCTGGAACCGTGATCGGGGGCAGCGCAATACGGTGGAGATCTCCTGCGCCAAACTCTTTGCATCCGAGGTGGCGGTCCGAGCGGCCAACACCGCCGTCAAAATCTTCGGTTCCTACGGTTTTTCGAGCGAATATCCGGTGGAACGTTTTTATAGGGATGCGAAATCCTTCCAGATCGTCGAGGGAACCTCGAACATCCACAAGATGATCATCGCAAGAAATGCCCTGGGCCTGAAGTAGGGACGAAACGGCCCACCCTTCGGGATGTCCATGCTTTCCCGGCCAGAGCTTTGAAGGGCTGGAGAGGGCCGCGTCACGAATGCTCGGGCAAGCATCCAAAATCCAACTGTTTCGAAGAGGAGGTTATGCCTATGGGAACACCTGTGACGGTACCAATGGTAGGGAAGATCGTCTCCATCTCCGTGAAGGTCGGGGATCAGGTGAAAGAGGACGACCAGGTGGCGGTCCTTGAAGCGATGAAGATGGAGATGCCCATCGTGGCCCCGGTGAGTGGGACGATCCAGGAGATCAAGGTCGCACCGGGCCAGGAGGTCGAAGCTGAAGCGGTCATCGCCATCATCGGATGACCCGGAGGGGGCGGGAGTCGGAGCGGTGGAGATCGATTTTTTATCGAAGGTCACCATACGGCCCATGAACCCGGGAGACATCGGGGCGATTGTGGCGATCGACGAGAAGGTCATCGGAAAGTCGAGGCCGGATTACTGGAAGAAGATGGTCCCCGAAAATCCACCGCATCCCATGCTCTCTCTGGTGGCGGAATTTGAAGGAAAGGTCATCGGGTTCGTTCTCGGAGAGGTGAGCGGGTGGGAATTCGGGGTTCCCGATACGGTGGGATGGCTCACTATCATCGGCGTCGATCCCGACTTCCAACACAGGGGGGTGGCGAGAAAGTTGAGCCAGGAGTTCATCAAGAATTTGAAGGCGATGAATGTCCGGGTCGTCTATACCTTGGTCAATTGGAATGATTGGGACCTCCTCAAATTCTACAAGGAGATGGGGTTCACCCGTGGGGGGGATATGATCAACTTAGAATTGAGGCTCGATTAGAGCCCGGTCGAAGGAGAACGGGAGATGGGAAGACTTGAAGGGAAAGCGGCGGTGGTGACGGGCGGAGGGAGGGGGATCGGCAGGGCCGTCTGCCTCGCCTTCGCCAAAGAAGGGGCGGACGTGGTCGTCAACTATGCCTCGCAGGAGAAACCGGCCCAGGAGGTCGTCGCGCTGATCGAGCAGATGGGGCGGAAAGGGGTTGCGGTGAAAGGAAATGTGGCCGTCAAGGCCGATGTGGAGAAGATCATCCATACCTGCATCGATCACTTCGGGAAGATCGATATCCTGGTGAACAATGCGGGGGTGTCCAGGCCCGGCATGCTCCACAAGATGACCGAGGAACAGTGGGACGAGGTGATCGACATCCAGCTCAAAGGCCCCTTCCTCTGTACTCAGGTGGCGGCCAAATTCATGATGGAGAGGAAGTACGGAAGGATCATCAACGTCACCTCCTCGGCTGGGCTCTGGGGGACCAAAGGCCAGATCAACTACAGCGCCGCCAAAGGAGGGGTTGTGGCCCTGACCAAATCGGCGGCCAGGGAGCTGGCGGGTTATGGGATCACTGTCAATGTGATCCAGCCCGGTTACGTCAATACGGAGATGTTCGAACGGGTGAAGTCGGATCCCAAGCTTTTGGAGATCTATACCGGCCGGATCCTGCTCGGTCGTTTTGCAGATCCGGAGGAGGTGGCCCCGGCCTTCGTCTTTCTGGCCTCAGACGAGGCCAGTTATGTGACGGGTCAGCTCTTCTGCATCGACGGCGGCCTGGGGATGACCTGAGGGTGAAACGAGACGGGGATTAAAATTTCGGAAGTCATTATCTCAAAGGGGGTGACGCGCATGTCAGTACCGGACAGGATTGAGACGTGGCAGATGGTTCAACCGACTTCGAAGAACAAAGAGACGGGTGAGGTGATCCCAGGAAGACTGGAGAAGGTCTCCCTTCCCGTACCTCCTCTGGCCGCCGACGAGGTCCTGGTGAAGGTGGCAGGCTGCGGGGTTTGCCATACCGACCTCGGCTATTTTTACGACGGCGTTCCGACGGTCCAGAAGCCTCCCCTGACGCTCGGCCATGAGATCAGCGGGACGGTGGTGGCGGGCGACGAGAAATGGATCGGCAAAGAGGTGATCGTCCCGGCGGTGATGCCCTGCCGGAAATGCCTGCTCTGCAAGACCGGCAGAGGGAACCGTTGTTTGGTCCAGAAGATGCCCGGAAACAGCCTCGGGATATACGGGGGTTTTGCGAGCCACATCCCGGTCCCCTCGATCGACCTCTGCGAGGTCCGGAATCGAGGGAACATCCCGTTGGAGCATTTGGCCGTGGTGGCGGATGCCGCCACCACACCCTACCAGGCCGCCAAACGGGCCGACCTCCAGCCCGGCGACCAGGTCATCATCATCGGGGTGACGGGAGGCGTCGGGGTCTACATGGCCCAGACCGCGAAGGCCCTGGGCGCGAAGACGGTGATCGGGATTGCGCGAAATCCTGCCAAACTCCAGCGGGCCCTGAAGTACGGGGCGGACTTCGTCATCAGCTCGCAGGACAAGCAGATCAAGGATATTCGGAACGAGTTTCGAGAGATCTGCAAGAAGAACCATCTGGAGGCGGGGTTCGGCTGGAAGATCTTCGAGGTGAGCGGTACGAAGGCGGGCCAGGACCTGGCCTTGGAGCTTCTCTCCTTCACCGGGAAGCTGATCGTGGTCGGCTTCGGGATGGCGAAGAATGAGTACATGATCTCCAGGTTGATGGCCTTCGATGCCGAGATCATCGGGACCTGGGGATGCCTCCCCGAATATTACCCCATCGTGCTGGACATGGTCCTTTCGAAGAAGATCGACATCGAGCCCTTCGTGGAGACGAGGCCGATGAGCCAGATCGCCGCGGTCTTCGAGGAGGTTCACAAGGCCGGCTCACCGGAGCGAAGGATCGTTTTGACCCCCGATTTTTAAGGGAGGAGAAGCTCAAGGTCGGTTCAATTTTTTGAATCCACAAGAAAGGAGAGGAGACGATGAACGGAAAGAGCAAGTACGAGAAGATTTTCAGGGGAAGGGATCCCAAGGAGTTCGGATTCGAAGAGATCATCTATGAGAAAAAGGATTGGACGGCCAAGATCACCCTCAACCGACCCCAACGTTACAACGCCTATACCGGGACCGAGCTGGCGGAGATCTGCGAAGCCCTCCACGACATCACCGTCGATGACAAGGTGGCCGTGGGAATCATCACCGGCGCCGGCGACAAGGCCTTCTGCACGGGCGGCGACGCAGGGACCTATTCGACCATCTATCCGGAGCGGCCCCACGAATTCTACATGTGGTGGGAATTCTACGAAAGGATGCTCTACATGATCCGGACCTGCGGAAAACCGATCATCGCCCGGATCAACGGCGTGGTGGCCGGAGGGGGAAATGAGATCAACCTGGCCTGCGACATCTCGATCGCCGCGGAGCATGCCCGCTTCATCCAGCCCGGGACCCGGACCGGGAGCGTCTCCGCCGGAGGCGCCACCCAGTGGTTGCCCTTGGTGATCGGCGACAAGAGGACCCGCTGGATGGTGATGGTGGGCGACGAGATCAACGCCCAGACGGCCCTTCAGTGGGGCTTGGTCAACGAGGTCGTCCCCTACGAGAAGCTGGACGAGGCAGTCGACAAGGTCGTCGAGAAGTTGGTGGATAAGTTCCCGGATTGCATGAGATACACCAAAGTTCAGTGCAACTTCTGGACGGACCTGGCCTGGACGACCTTCCAGCATGCGAGGGACTGGCTCTCCGTCCACTATGCGACCGCCGAGCCGATCGAAGGCTTCAGGGCCTTCCTCGAAAAGCGAAAGGTCGACTACCGCGCCATGAGGCAGAAGGACATCGCGGGCAAGAGCCGGAGCTATATCTTCGGACCTCCGATGAAGTCCTGCGCCAAATGCGGAACGAAGTATCTGCCCGATGAGTTCAAATTCTGTGGGGTCTGCGGGGCAGCGATTTAGGATCGGACGATGGCCTTGAGAGAGTCGAAATACCGAAGCGACCTCGGATTCTACAAGGAATTCGATCAGGATCGGGTCGTCCTGCCCGTTAAAGAGGATGGGGGTCTCTACTATGTGGAGATCCCCTCCCACCTTCGAAATCGTTTGGAACTCGTCGTGGGAAGTCGGTTGAAAGGGTGGCTGGAGAAGGTCCAGCCCAGAAAAGGCAAGGCCCAGACCCTGAAGAGGAAGATCGATTGGGAGATCGTGGGATACTGGCACGAGCTCCACATCCCCCAAGACCTGGTCAGGAAGTTGAAGCTGAAGGACGGGGATCAACTGACCTTGAAGTTCGAGCGGGTGGTCAATTACGGAAACGAGATCGAGATTTGAGGGTCCTTTTTGAACCTTAGAAAAAGGGTCTTTCGATAGGGAGGTGATATGGCCTCCCTATTTTCTTTCTTCTTTCCTTCCCAATCTCATCTCATGAGGTGATCGCCATGGCATTTAAATGGATTCAGACGGAGTTGAAGGAAGGGGTGGCCTATCTCACCCTGAATCGCCCTCCCCTCAACTGGCTCAATCTCGAAATGATGGAGGAGATCAATGCCTATCTCGAAGGGCTAAAAGAGGAGAAGAGCCTCAAGCTCCTCGTTGTCCAGGCGGCGGGAAAGGCCTTTTCGGTGGGGGTCGAGGTGGCCGAGCACTTAGGGGACCTTGGCCCGAGGATGATCGAGACCTTTCATCGCATGTTCCGCCTGATGGACGAGTTAAAGGTCCCGACCCTTGCGATCGTCCATGGCTCCGCCCTTGGCGGAGGATGCGAACTCGCGGTCTATTGCGATATGGTCCTGGCCACGGAGAAGGCCAGGTTCGGACAGCCTGAGATTCAGGTGGGGGTCTTCCCCCCGATTGCCGCTTTGGTCTTTCCGAGGATGATCGGCCGGAAAAAGGCCATGGAGCTGATCCTATCGGGCGAGACGATCAGCGCGCAGGAAGCCCTGGCGATCGGCCTGGTCAACCGGGTCGTTTCGGAAGCCTCGCTGGCCGAGGAGGTCGATAAGTTCATCGGGAAGTTCAAGAGTCTGAGCGGAATCGTCCTGAAGCTGACCAAAGAGGCGACCCTTTCGGGGTTGTGCGACGAGCCGGCAAAGGGGCTGAAGACCATCGAGCAGATCTATCTCGATCGGCTGATGAAGACCGAAGATGCCACCGAAGGGCTCCAGGCCTTCTTGGAGAAAAGGAAACCCCTTTGGAAGGACCGCTGAGAAGGTGGAGGCGGACCGAGTCCACGTGGCCGAGGGCCCATGCTCCGTGGCGATAGGTTTTCCGGGCCGGGTGGCATTCGGACCGTTCAAAAGGTGATGGCCAGGGTGAGGGAGCCATAGGCCTGGGCCTTGTCCTGGCCGTCGAATTCTTTGGAGCGGTAGACGTGGGCGTAGGTGAGTTTCAAGTGTTTATACAGGAGGGATAAGCCAGCCGCCATATCCGCCACCACCCGCTTCCGGTCCACCCGGTGACTCTCCTTCCAGGTGTTCCCATCGAGGAAGATGTTCCTGGCCACGGCCCTTCCTTCAACATCCACGAAGAGGTGGATTCCTAAATTTTCACGGCCTCGGAGCCTGGGGTCGTTCGGGTCTGCGGGGGCCTCGATGCCACTTCCCGCGCGGATGAAGGACGTCCCGAAATCGATAGGCAGATTGTAACCAAAACGAACCTCTCCCCCGAGGCTGGCATAGGTGAGGACATTGCCGGCCACCGCTCCGACTCTCGGGATAAAGTCGAAACCGAATCCCCTTCCCACGCCGCGACTCCAGAGACGCCAGCTCCGGTGCCACCCGACGAGGAGGCCAGGTTCGTTCCGGAGCTGGTGATCCCATCCCTTAGGTTCCTGGCTTTCGATCCAGCGGTGCACTGCCTTCTGGGTCTGCTCGGCATAGGAGGCCGGGCCTACGATCCCGAGGGTCACCTCAAACACATCCATCTGCGAGGCGTTTTTCACATGAAAGGTCAGGGAGAGGTAGGTCCATCCGGCATAGGGTCGATCATCCTTGATCAGATCGCTTCTCGAGATGTCTTCAGGGGTGAAGATGGTCTGGCCCAGGGAGAGGCCAAGGTTTCGCTGAAAACCAGGCCGGTTGATCAGGGGCAGTTTTCTGAGCAGCGGAAGCCCCCATCTCGGAAGGCGGGTATCTTCGTCAAACTCCGTCAGGTCCTTGGAAAGCCAGGTGAATTTGAGGGCATTGGTGTAGTGTCTGTCCGTCCCGTCGAAGACATCGTTTTCAAAATGGACGAAGAAGGTCTGGTGTTTCTGATCCGAGGGGACCTGGCCGGAGGAGAAAGAGGGTAAGAAAAGGGCGAGGCAGACCGAAAGGATCGGCAGGGCTCCCTTTTTCATCATTCCTCCTTTATCCAAGGGAATCATGATCAGCCATCCGTTCCTTTAGGAGGCCCTTTAAATTTCATCGATTTATATTTGAAAAAATCCAAAAGGTCAAGGCCTGACCTCTTTGACAAGCCTTTCGTTGGCATATTAAAAAAGAAGGGGAAGAGGATGAAAAGGAAAAGGGAGGGCCGCAGGCGATGAGGCAAGATCTCAAAAGGTCCCTGAAAGCGGTGGACACCACCGACTGGAAGCCCGTGGAGGTGGAATTTGGCAGGCAGACGATCGAGGTCCGCCTTCCTCCCCATAGTGCGGTTCTTTCGATGAAGGACGTCCCCGTCCTCTCCAATCCGAGGGAGGCCATCGAGGAGGCCTTCGCCCATCCCATCGGCAGTCCTCCTCTCGAGGAGATCATCCGGAAAAAGGGAAAGGCCCCGAAGGAGATGAGCGTTGCTATTGCCGTCTCCGACATCACCCGGCCGGTCCCCTACAAAGGGGATTCCGGGATTCTCGGACCCCTTTTGAAACGACTGGAGGCCTCGGGCATCCTTAAGGAGCACATCAAAATCGTCGTGGCCACGGGGATGCACCGGCCGAGCACCCATGAGGAGAAGATCGAGATGTACGGGTCCGAGGTGGTTGACCAATACAGGATCCTCGACCACGATTGTGAGAACAGGGACCTTCTCGAAAGCATCGGGACGACCCGAAGGGGAACCCATGTCTTCGTGAATAAAGATTTCTATTTCTCCGACCTCAAGATCGTGACGGGTCTTGTGGAGAGCCACTTCTTTACTGGAATCTCTGGGGGCCGAAAATCGATCTGCCCCGGGCTGGTCGATGTGAAGACCATCCAGAAGTTTCACGGTCCCCTCTATCTGGAGGATCCCCGGACCACCAACCTCGTCCTCGAGGGGAACCCCTGTCACGAAGAGGCGCTGGAGGTGGCCCAGACCGTCGGGGTCGATTTCGCGATCAACGTCAATCTCAATAAAGAGTTGCAACTCGTGAGGGTCTTTGCAGGCGAGATGGAGGAATCAAACCTCAAGGCCTATGAGTTGATCAAGAGCTATGCCGAGATCCCGATCGAGGAGGAGTTCGATATCGTCCTCACCCATAGCGGCTATGTGGGGAGGGACCATTATCAAACGGCCAAGGCGGGCGTAGGGGCGCTGCCCGCGGTCAAGCCTGGGGGGACCATCATCATTGCGGCCAACAATAGGGATCTCATCGAGCCCATCGGCTCGCCCGAATATCGAAGCTTGATCCACCTTTTGAAATTACAGGGCCCGGAGGGCTATCTCGCCCTCCTGAGGTCTCCGACCTGGAGATTTACGAAAGACCAGTGGGAGCCCGAGGTGTGGGGTAAGGTGTTGAGAAAGGTGGGCGAAGAGGGGTTGATCTATTGCTCCCTCGAAATCGAACGAAAGAACTATTGCCTTCTGCCCGGGATCTGCGGCCTCGACTTCTTGGAGGATGGGGAGGTCGATCCCTCCCTCCAGAAGGCTCGCCAGATGGTTCAGAATGCGGTGATCTATGCCGTGGGACGCTACCGGGAAAGGGGCATTGAACCGACCGTTGCCTTTATCCGGGAGGGACCCTATGCGGTTCCAATCCTCCGAAAAGGTCCTCCCCTCACGACTTGAGGACGGCGCCGGTATTGGCCGAGGTGACGAGCCCCGCGTATCGCCTCAGGTAACCTTTCAGCTCTCTCCGCCGGGGCTTCCATAGCGAGAGCCTCCGCTTCATCTCTTCTTCAGAGATGAGGAGATTCAAGGTTTTGTTGGGGATATCGATTTCGATCTCGTCTCCATCCCTGACGATGGCAATGGGACCGCCCTCTGCGGCCTCTGGGGAGATGTGACCGATGGCAGCCCCACGGCTCGCGCCCGAGAATCGGCCATCGGTGAGGAGGGCGACCTCCCGGTCCATGCCGACGCCGGCGATGGCCGAGGTGGGGGCCAGCATCTCGCGCATCCCAGGACCGCCCTTCGGGCCCTCGTACCGGATCACCACGACCTCACCCTTTCGAATCTTTTGGCCGAGGATGGCTTTGAGGGCCTCCTCCTCGGCGTTGAAGACCCGGGCGGGTCCCCGGTGTCTGAGCATCGTTTCATCGACGGCGGACCGCTTCACCACGGCTCCTCCAGGGGCCAAGTTTCCGAAGAGGAAGACGAGCCCCCCGACGTCGTGATAGGGGTCCTCCACGGGGTGGATGACCGAACGGTCGAGAACGGCCTTGCCTTTGAGCATCTCGCGCACCCTCTTGCCCGTGACCGTCAGGGCGTCAAGGTGAATCAGACCTTTCCGGGCAAGCTCCGCCATAAGGGCGGGCACACCCCCGGCCCGATGGAAATCCTGGAGGTGGTGGGGGCCGGCGGGCGAGAGATGGCAGAGGTGCGGGGTTCGGTCGCTGATCTCGTTGAATAAGTCGAGGGGAAGGGCGAGGCCCGCTTCATGGGCGATGGCGGGAAGGTGAAGGGACGTATTGGTCGATCCTCCAAAGGCCATATCGACCGTGATGGCATTCTCAAAGGCCTTCTTCGTGAGGATCTTGGACGGGGTGAGCCCTCTTTTTACCAGCTCCATGATCTGGATCCCCGACTGCTTGGCCAAACGGAGGCGATCCGCATGGACCGCAGGGATCGTCCCGTTGTAAGGAAGGGCGAGGCCCAAGGCTTCGGTCAGGCAGTTCATCGAGTTGGCGGTGAACATCCCGGCGCAAGAGCCCACCCCTGGACAGGCAGAGCACTCGATCTCGAAAAGCTCTTCGCGTGTCAAGGCCCCCGTCTTTACCTTTCCCACCGCCTCGAAGACGGTGGCGAGGTCGATCTCCTTTCCTTTGAACTCGCCTGCAAGCATGGGACCGCCGCTGACGATGAGGGTCGGAAGATCGAGGCGGGCCGCGGCCATGAGCATCCCCGGGACGATCTTGTCGCAATTGGGGATGAGGACGAGACCGTCGAAGGGATAGGCCATGGCCATCGATTCGACCGAGTCGGCGATCAACTCCCTCGAGCTGAGGGAGTACTTCATCCCTTCATGGCCCATGATGATGCCGTCGCAGATGCCGATGGTGAAAAATTCAAGGGGTGTCCCTCCGGCCATCCGGATGCCCGCCTTGACGGCCTCCGACACCTGATGGAGGTGGAGGTGACCCGGGATGACCTCGTTGGCAGAATTGGCAATGCCGATCATGGGCCTCTCGATCTCTTCGTCCGTGAGGCCAAGCGCCTTGAACAGGGAGCGATGGGGTGCCCTCTCCAAACCTTTCTTCATCCGATCCGATCGCATCTTTTTCTCCTTCTGATGACGTCATTTCCAAGGTCGAAGCCTTTCCTCCCTTGAATAACACATCTTGACAAAAGCCGTCAAAGAGTATAAATGAGGTTGGAAGACGGGGACTCCACAAAACGAAAGGTGCCTGGGTGGCGGAACTGGTAGACGCAAGGGACTTAAAATCCCTCGGTCGTTTCGACCGTGCCGGTTCAACTCCGGCCCTAGGCACCAACTCTCCTCTTTTTTCTCTCCTTTGGGCCTTTTTTGGAAGTCCGGTTGATGAGCCTTAGGGTGAGGTCTCAATAGACCTGATCTGGGAAGGTGTTGACGCGGTATTCTTTCCCGAGGGTCTTGTACATCACCGGGCTTTCCCATTCTTCGCCGAAGGCCTCGAGATAGAGGCCATCGTGGAGCGCCCAGCTTCGTCCCCGCACCGTCCTCTCCATCCCCCTCTCCCGGAATGGCGTCGAGCCGTCCATCTTTTCCGCCAGTAAGCCTCCTGGCTGGAACTCCTCGTGGATCCGCTCCATCGCCTTTCGGCCACGGAAGTAGGTGAAGCCGTACCGTTCCCAGAGGATGGCATTGTGATAGAAGAAGGCCGAGATGGTGATCGTCTTCAACCCGATCAGGTCGAGGAAGGTCCCCAGACAGGTATGAAATTCGCCCAAAAGCCTCAAGCCCCTTCTCACCATCCCCGGGGCGAGGCCCGCGCGCATCGCCCGGATCTCTTCGGGGATGTTTCTTGTGCGGGTGCCGTAGAGGGTTTCTTTACCTTCCTCGTCCACATCGATGTCGAAGCGTTCGGAGAACGGGTCGTTGATGATGATGAAATCGAGGTGGAGGCTCTGCATGAAGGTTTCGAGGGAGATCTGGCAGGAGAAGATACAGTCGCGGTCGGAGGGACGATAACGGACCTCGATGCATCCGATGTTTTCGTCGGGTGGGAAGAGCCCCCTCACCACCCGCTCTCCGTAACGATTCATCAGGGTCCTGGGATCGATCTCGAACCGATCGAAGATGGAGGGCGGGACAAGGGTGAGGTAGGCCCGGTTTCTCTCCTCCTTCGGGAGGCGGTTCAACCTCGCAATGGAGTAAGGCATTGCCCGATCTTCCCCGACCCAGAGGGGGGATCAATCCGTTTTCGCTCTTTCGCCGGCCAGCTGGATCACCACGCTCGGATCGGTGAGGGTCGAGGTGTCGCCCAGCTCCTCGAGCCTTCCCTCGGCGATCTTTCTGAGGATCCGGCGCATGATCTTCCCGCTTCGGGTCTTGGGAAGGGCATCGGCGAACTGGAGCTTGTCAGGGGTGGCGATCGGCCCGATCACCTTTCTCACGTGCCCTAACAACTCCTTTCTCAATTCTTCGGTTCCCTTGACCCCGCTTTTTAACGTGACAAAGGCATAGATCCCTTGGCCCTTTACCTCGTGGGGGATCCCGATGACGGCAGCCTCGGCCACGGCCGGATGAGAGACAAGGGCGCTTTCGACTTCGGCGGTGCCGATGCGGTGACCGGAGACGTTGATCACGTCGTCGATCCGGCCCAGCAGCCAGAAGTAGCCGTCCTTATCCTTCTTCGCGCCGTCTCCGGTGAAGTAGTGGCCCGGAAAGACGGAGAAGTAGGTCTCTTTGAACCGCTTCCGCTCCGGGTCGTTCCAGAATCCCCGCAGCATCCCAGGCCAGGGCCGGGCGATGACGAGAGAGCCCCCCTCGTCCACGTCGCACTCGGTCCCGTCCTCCCTCAGGACCTTGGGAAGAACCCCCGGAAAGGGGAAGGTTGCGGAGCCCGGCTTTAAAGGCGTGATCGGCAAGGGGCTGATAAGAAAACCGCCCGTTTCGGTTTGCCACCAGGTATCCATGATCGGGCATCTTTCTTGTCCCACGTACTTATAATACCATCGCCAGGCCTCGGGATTGATCGGTTCGCCCACCGAACCGAGGATCCTCAGGCTCGAGATGCCTCTCCGTTTCACCCACTCCTCTCCCTCCTTCATCAGGGCGCGGATCGCCGTGGGGGCGGTGTAGAAGGCCGTCACCCGGTACCTTTCGACGATCTCCCAGAATCGGTCCGGCTTGGGGTAGGTGGGTACCCCCTCGAACATGAGGGTGGTGGCGCCCAGGGCCAACGGCCCATAGACGACATAACTGTGCCCCGTCACCCATCCGATGTCGGCCGTGCAGAAGAAGACGTCCTCCTCCTTCAGGTCGAAGACCCATTTCAAGGTTTGATAGACAAAGAGGAGGTAGCCTGCGGTGGTGTGAATCACCCCTTTGGGTTTTCCCGTGCTTCCGCTCGTATATAGGATGAAGAGGATGTCTTCGGAGTCCATCATGGCCGGCTCGCAGTGGAGCCGGATGTCCTCCCTGGCCATCTCCTCGTGCCACCAGACATCCCTTCGCTTGTCGAATTCCACGTCGATCCCCAGCCGTTTGACGACGATCACCTTTTCCACTTCGGGACATTCCCTCAGGGCCTCGTTGGCGTTGAGTTTGTTCTGGACGATCCGGCCGCCCCGGTAGTATCCATCTGCCGTGATGAGGATCTTCGATCCGCAATCCTTGATGCGATCGCGAAGGGCCTCGGAGCTGAAACCTCCGAAGACGACGCTGTGGATCGCCCCGATGCGGGCGCAGGCGAGCATGGCGATGGGGAGCTCCGGGATCATGGGGAGGTAGATGGAGACCCGGTCTCCTTTCTTGACCCCGAATTTCTTCAAGACGTTGGCAAACTTATTGACATGATAATGGAGCTGCTGGTAGGTGAAGATTCGATTCTCCTCGAGGGGTTCGCCCTGCCAGATCAGGGCCACCTTGTTGTTGCGCCAGGTGTTGAGATGGCGGTCCAGACAGTTGTAACTGGCGTTTAACTTCCCGTTGATGAACCATTTGATCTCGGGTCGGTCGAAATCGTACTCCAGGACCTTATCCCATCTTTTATACCAGCTGAGCTGCTCGGCCAGCTCTCCCCAGAACCCCTCCGGATCCTCGATAGATCGATGATAGATCTTCTGGTATTCTTCGAGGCTCCGGATGGTCGCTTTCAACTTGACCGCATCCGAGGGGTGGATGACCTGGTCTTCCATCGAGGGGCTTTCGTAGAGCTTCATCGTCTCCTCTCCTTCCTTAGGGTTAAGAATTTGGTCGGGTAGCGTTATTCTAACTTTTTTGGGGAGACCCATGTCAAGGGAGTGGACCGATCTTAGGGTCTAATCCCATCCCCTTCGGCGGGGACTTTGATTTTTGAGGGGGGCGTGATTATTTTAAAAGGTTGTGAAAAGGCGGTAGGGGTTATGGAAGGGATGAAGGAGTTTTTCGATCTGTTCACCTCCTTTAGGCTTTTTTTGCCTTTCATCCCCTTCTTCGTCGCCTTCGATCCTTTCGGGATCTTGCCCGTTTTTACCTCCCTTACGGCAGAGATGAGCCTGTCCGAACAGAAACGGGTCGTCCGGCAATCGACGATCACCGCCTTTCTGGTGGGCATGGGGTTTTTGGTGGCGGGCCGTTCGGTCTTCGGCCTTCTCCACATCACCGTTTCGGACTTCAAGGTGGCAGGAGGCATCCTCCTCTTCATCATCGCCATCGTCGACCTCATCTTTCCCGAAAGGACCCGGACCTTTCCCAAGGAGACCCTCGGGGTAGTTCCCATCGGAATCCCCCTCATCGTTGGCCCTGGCGTCCTCACCCTTCTCCTGATGAGCGCTCCGGCTTACGGGTATGTCCCGACGATAGTCTGCTTCGTCCTCAACCTGCTTTTGGTCTGGTTTGTCTTCAACCACTCTCGGCAAGTGATGCGGTTCCTCAAGGACGGAGGCACCAAAGGGATCGGGAAGATCTTTGCTTTGCTTCTGGCCTCCTTCGGCGTGATGATGATCCGAACCGGTCTTGCGGAGTGGTTTCTTCTCTTCAGGGGGAGTTGAGATGGAAAGGGCGGAGAACGCCGAGAGAGAAGACCGGAAAGCCCTCCTCAAGGCACTGATGTTGGAAGATAGAAACCCCCAGGGGGCCTGGCATTTGATCAAGGAGGCTCGCCTTTCAGAGGCAGAGGTGACCTTCCTGATCGAGGAGGTTCTCCAGGAGGCAAGCCAGAGGAATCTCCTCGAAAAGAGACAGTTCGACATCAAGACGATGAGATATCTCTCCCTAAAGGAGTGGATTGGTTGTTACTTCGGGCGGTCTACGTCCAAGGGCTCCTCATGATCCCTCCCAGGGACCCGCCTTCGATCGGTGCGATGGCCCCCTGAACCGGGGGATGGGCAGATACTCCACAGAGGGGGTATGCCTCACGGGCTGGGGATAGAGGCCCATGAGCTCATAGAATTCGGCAGGGATTTCTTTGGTGACGGGCAGACCGAGCCTCTGGGCCTCCCAATAGGTAATGGGGTAGTCGTGGGTCCATTTCCCCTCGGTCAACGTCCGAGCCAGGGCCTCGGCCTTTTCCTCGTGATATTTGTCTCCGAGCAGAAATTTGATCTGTTCCCGCAGCTGCTGGATCGCCTTTCGTCCAATATCGGCGAGGATGTAGGATCGGTCATCGATCTCTGCCAAGGGCTTATTCTCGACCAGTTTCACCAGGGAGACCGCGGGATATTCTCCCAATTGTGGATCGACGGGGCCGAGGACCGCGTGTTCGCTCATCACGATCTCATCGGCAGCGAGGGCGATCAGGGTTCCGCCCGACATGGCGTAGTAGGGGACGAAAGCGGTGACCTTGGCTCGATGGAGCCTCAGGGCATGGGCGATCTGATAGGAGGCGAGCACTAAACCCCCGGGGGTATGGAGGACGATATCGATCGGGACATCGGGGTCAGTCATACGGATCGCACGGATGACCTCTTCCGAATCGTTCACATCGATGTACCGCACGAGGGGGAAACCGAGGAGGTTCATGCTCTCCTGCCTATGGACGAGAAGGATGACCCTTGAATTTCTCATCCGTTCGATCTTGATGATCATTTTCTGTCGCGAGGCCTCAAGCCACCGTTTCCGGAAGAGGGGTTGAAGGGCGACGATCATGAAAAAGATCCAGAAAAGGCTCGAGATTTCGAAGTTCATCGACGTTCACCTCCCGAGACATAAAGGGTGAACTAAACCTTATTATATTTTGGACTCAAAGGCAAGATTTCCCCTTCCCTTTACGGAGGCTTGAGGGAGGCAGGCCCGTAATTTCAATTTGGCAGGGAGGGCTCCCATTTAAGGGGGCTGCCTGGACTTGACAAAATGGGGGGGAGTGACTAATTTTTGGCCAGAAAAAAGGTTATCCCTCGAGTTCTTAGAATGGTTGGTTTGCATGGGTTTTTAAATGCAAAACATCCTTTAAGAAAGGGGGAATGAACGATGGCACGGGAACTGACGATTTGGAGACCTTTGCGAAACTGGGTTCCATTCGATTTCGATCAAATGAGGAGGGAAATGGACCGTCTCTGGGATTCCTTCTTCGAAAGGGGGGTGAGGAGGAAAACCGATGAGGCGGGCGATTGGTTCCCGACCCTCGATGTCTCCGAGACCAAGGACGATCTGGTGATCAAGGCCGAGGTCCCGGGGTTGGAACCCAAGGACATTGATATCTCCCTTTCCGACGGGGTCCTCACCATCAAGGGTGAGAAGAAGGAGGAAAGGGAGGAGAAGGAAGAAGATTATTACCTGATGGAGAGGTGCTATGGGTCTTTTGCTCGGTCGATCCAACTTCCCAAAAGGGTCCAGAGCGATAAGATCCAGGCGACCTACAAAAATGGGTTGTTGAAAATCGTCCTTCCCAAATCGGAAGAGGCGAAGAAGAAAGAGATCAAGATCCAAGTGCAATAACCCCTCCTGCCTACCGGTTCTCCGGTAGGCACTTTTATTTTCTTTGATCCCCGTTCGTTTCTGGATTTCTTGAAAGGAACCCCTCAGGGTGGGAGGGGTGTCGTTCATATCCCTCGGCATCTCAAGGCCTTTTGAGACCGGCCCAAAAGAAATCCTAACTCATGAGGAGGTTTGAAGAAGAGAGCGATGCGATGTGAAAGGTGTCAGGGTCTCATGAATTATGAAACCTTCTACAGCCATGAGGGGGTCTATTCGGGATGGAGATGTTTTCTCTGCGGAGAGGTGATCGACGAGCTGGTGTTGGAGAACCGAAGGCGATCCAAGGCTCATAGGGACAGATCATGATGGAGGAGGGAGAGTGGTGGAGGGGATCGGCCATGGCCAAAACGGGGGGAGAAAGGTCTTTTTCGTGGGGACTTACCCTCCACGGAATTGCGGCATTGCCACCTTCACCCATGATCTCTCCCATGCCTTGAGCGGGGTCAACGGAAAGGTTTCCTACCGGGTCGCCGCCATCACCAACATTCCCGAGGGGTATGATTATCCCGAGGAAGTCTCCTTCGAGATCCACCAGAACCAGATTCACGACTACCGGCTGGCCGCGGACTACGTGAACTTCTCCGGGGCCGATATCGTCTGTCTCCAGCATGAATTCGGAATTTTTGGCGGGGCCGCGGGGACCTATATCAACCACTTCCTCTCCAATCTGAAGAAGCCCGTGGTCACCACCCTCCACACCGTCCTCAAGGAGCCAAACGAGACCTTTCGACAGGCCCTTCTTTCGATCGCCGAGCTTTCTCTCGGGCTGGTGGTGATGAGCCGACAGGCCATCCAGCTCCTCACGGAGGTCTACGGAATCGAACGGGACAAGATCTTTTTTATCCATCACGGGATTCCGGATACTCCCTTCGTGGATCCTAATTTTTATAAAGATCGGTTTCAGGTCGAAGGCCGGTTCGTCCTGCTGACCTTCGGTCTCCTCAACCCGAACAAAGGGATCGAGTTGGTCCTGGAGGCCCTTCCCCTGGTCGCGGAAAAGTATCCGAAGGTGGCCTATATCATCCTCGGAGCGACCCATCCCGAAGTGAAACGCCTCCGGGGAGAGGAGTACCGGCTTTCGCTTCAGCGGAAGGTGACCAAATTGGGGCTCGAATCCCATGTCTTCTTCTACAACCGGTTCGTTGACCTTCAGGAACTTTGCGAGTTCATCGGGGCTTGTGATCTCTACATCACCCCCTATCGCTCCAGAGAGCAGATCACGAGCGGGACCCTCGCCTATGCCCTGGGGATGGGCAAACCCGTCATCTCCACCCCCTACTGGTATGCGCAGGAGATGCTGGCCGAGGAGCGGGGGATCTTGGTCGATTTCGGGGATGTGGAGGGAATGGCCAATGCGATCCTCGAGATGATCGAGAACGAACCGAAGCGCCACCAGATGCGGAAGCGGGCTTATGAATTCGGGAGGACCATGGTCTGGAGGGAAGTGGGAAAGGAGTACCTGAGGGTCTTCGAGACGGTCCTCAGCCGGGTCCATAAGATTCCGACGAGGAGGGCCTTCGAGCAGACCTTCACGCAGCAGGACGCCCTTCCGGAGGTGACCCTCGACCACCTCTGCCGTCTAACGGACGATACTGGCCTGATTCAACATGCCACCTATGGCATTCCTGACCGTCGCCACGGCTATTCGACCGACGATGCGGGGAGGGCCCTGGTCGTGGTCCTCCAGTTTTATGACCAGTACAGGGAGCAACGGGCTCTCGAGTTGGCCGAGCGCTATCTCTCGTTCCTCGCCTATGCCCAGCGGGAGGACGGAAGGTTCCATGGGTTCATGGACTATCAGCGGAAATTTATAGACGAGGTCGGCAGCGAGGACACCCAGGGAAGGGCCCTTTGGGGATTGGGGTGTGCCGTGAGCCTTGGGCCCCATGATCCTTTTCGAGCCCTTGCCAAAGAGCTCTTCGAGAGGGCGATTCAGAACCTCCATCTGAACCATCCCCGATCCCTGGCCTATGCCATCTTTGGGTTCTGGTATTTTCTCCAGAGGTACGAGGGAGCGACCGCCATCCGACGAGGGTTGATCGCCTTTTCCGACCGACTCGTCGAGGCCTACGAGGCGAACCGTGAGAAGGATTGGCGATGGTTTCATGGCGCTCTCACCTATGGGAATGCGAAGATCCCCCAGGCGCTGCTTCTGGCCTATCATCTGACAGGCACGGCCCGATACCGGGAGGTGGGGCTCGAAAGCCTCGATTTTCTGACCCAGGAGCTCTTCAACGGAGATTATTTCGACCTTGTGGGCAACTCAAGGTGGTACGAACGGGGACACCCGAAGGCGACCTTCAGCCAACAGCCGATCGATGCCGGTTACCTGACCGAGGCCTATGCGACCGCCTACCGGCTGACCCAGAAAGAAGAGTACCTGAGACTGGCTCAGGCGGCCTTCGAGTGGTTTCTCGGAAGAAACCGGCTTGGCCTCTCCCTTTACGATTTTTCGAGGGGGGCCTGTTTCGATGGGATCGATCCCCATGGCATCAATCAAAACCAGGGTGCGGAGTCGATCATCTGCTTCCTCCTCGCCAATCTGGCCCTTTCTCAGAAAGGGATGCTTCGAACCTTGATCAAACGCCCCTTTGGTCTCGATTCCGGTTTAAGTCTCCACCTTCCCTCCTCCGAACAGGCCGGTGAGAGGGGAGGATGAGGGGTCTTGTGGGGGGAATCCGTGGGATTCGACGGCTCGTCAGAGGTGAGAAGGCATGTCCCGAACGGATCGAAACCGATATCCAAGTCTCTTTAAACGCCATCCAGGCAATCCCATTCTCGAAGCCTCCATGTGGCCCTACCCGACGAACTCCGTCTTCAACGCAGGGGTGGCCGACCTCGGAGACGAGACCCTGTTGCTCGTGAGGGTAGAGGACCGTCGCGGTTTTTCCCATCTGACCGTGGCGAGGAGCCGAAACGGGGTGGATGGTTGGGTGATCGATCCCAAACCGACGCTCGAGCCGGACCCGGAGGGCCACCCGGAGGAGGTCTGGGGGATCGAAGATCCCCGAATCGTCTACCTTGTAGAACGAGGGGAGTGGGCGATAACCTACACGGCCTATTCGATCGGGGGACCGCTGGTCTCCCTGGCGACCACAAAAGATTTTAGGAGCTTCCAACGATGGGGACCGGTCATGCCCCCCGAGGACAAGGACGCGGCTCTCTTTCCGAGGCGGTTCGGAGAGCGCTGGGTTATGCTTCATCGCCCCGTGCCCGTCTCCCAGCTCGGCGCCCATATCTGGATCTCTTATTCCCCCGACCTGAAGCACTGGGGAGACCATCGGATCCTCATCGAATCGAGAAGGGGGGGCTGGTGGGATTCCTTCAAGATCGGTTTAGGACCGCCGCCCCTTGAGACCCCGGAGGGATGGCTCGTCCTCTACCACGGGGTGAGGCAGACGGCTGCAGGCTGTATTTATCGTCTGGGCCTGGCCCTCCTGGACCTCCAAGACCCCTCACGGGTGTTGAGAAGGAGCGACGAGTGGGTCTTCGGTCCAGAGGAATCCTACGAACGGTCTGGCGATGTAGCGGATGTGGTCTTTCCCTGTGGTTGGGTCTTGGACAAAGACGGAAAGATTCGGCTCTACTATGGAGCGGCCGACACCTGCATGGCCCTGGCCATCGGAGAGCTCGACCCGATTCTCAATTATCTCCTGAGCTGTCCGGTTCCCGGCCCCCAACCCCTTCAGTGTTTCCGTTGATGGAGGGGGGCAGAAGATGAAGGTCGCCATGCTCAGCCCGATCGCATGGAGAACCCCTCCCAGGCATTACGGGCCGTGGGAGTGGGTGGTCTTTCTGCTCACCGAGGGGTTGGTGAGGCGAGGTGTCGATGTGACCCTTTTCGCCACGAAGGATTCGATCACCTCGGCCAAATTGGAAGCCCTCTGTCCGAGGCCCTACGAGGAGGATCCGAACCTCGATCCGAAGGTATGGGAGGGTCTCCATATCGCCCACCTTTTCGAGAAGGCCGAGCAGTTCGATTTGATCCATAACCATGACGACTTCCTCCCCCTCAACTGGAGCGGTCTGGTGGGCACGCCCGTTCTCACGACGATCCACGGGTTTTCGAGTCCGAAGATCCTTCCGGCCTACCGTCGGTACAACGGAAAGGTCTATTACGTCTCGATCAGCGAGGCCGATCGAGAGGAGGGGCTCGAATACCTGGCCACGATCCACCACGGGATCCCTGTGGAGCAGTACCGGTTTAATCCCGAGCCAGGTGGCTACCTCCTTTTCTTTGGACGGATTCACCCGGAGAAGGGAACCCACGAGGCCATCGAGCTGGCGAGAAGGGCAGGGATGAGGCTGATCATCGCCGGCATTATTCAAGACCGAAGCTACTTCGAAAGGGAGGTTCGACCCCATCTCGATTCGATGATCCAGTACATCGGCCCGGTCGGGGGGGAAAGGAAGAGCGAGATCCTGGGCGGGGCCTATGCATTGCTCCACCTGATTCGTTTTAGAGAACCTTTCGGCCTCAGCCTCATCGAGGCGATGGCCTGCGGAACGCCCGTGATCGCCAGGGGCCTTGGAGCGATTCCTGAAATCGTCCAGCCAGGCCGAAACGGGTGGATCGTGGATGGTCCGGAGGAGGCCGTTGAAGCGCTGGAGAAGGTGAGGAAGATCGACCGTTCCGAATGCAGAAGGAGCGTGGAGGAGCGATTCACCCAGGATCGGATGGTCGAGGACTACCTTCGGGTCTACCGTCAGATCCTCGATCGGCATAAAAGGGAGGAGAAGAGGCCCTGGGGAGGCTATCAGGTCCTTCGATCGGAGGCCTCCTTCAAGGTGAAGAAGATCTGGGTCGATCCCCATCAGCGGCTCAGTTATCAGAGGCATCTCCATCGGAAGGAACACTGGGTCGTGATCGAAGGAAAGGCCCTGGTCCTCCTGGAGGGGAAGGAGATCTCCCTTGGCCCGGGAGATTCGATCGATATCCCTCAGGGGGCGGCCCATCGGATCGGCAATATCGGCGAGGGACCTCTGGTCTTCATCGAGATCCAGAGAGGAGATCTGCTGGCAGAGGAGGACGTCATCCGCCTTGAGGACGATTATGGGAGAAGCGATTCGAAAGGAGGCGGGGAACCATGGAGGATGGCTTCACCCTCGGAGTCAATTACTGGCCGATCGAGTCGGCCATGAGCTGGTGGCATCGCTTCGATCCCGGAGTGGTGGGAGAGGACTTCTCCCGGATAGGAGAGGTCGGCCTGAAGGCCGTGAGGATATTCCTCCTGTGGGAGGATTTCCAACCCGATCCGAAGAAGGTTCGGTCGGATCGTTTGAAAGAGCTGATCAGGGTGATGGACCTGGCTCACGAGCGAGGGCTGCGGGTCCTTCTTACCCTTTTTACCGGCCATATGAGCGGGATGAACTACCTACCTCCCTGGATGGTGGAGGTGAAGGAGGAACCGGAGAGCCGTTTCTATGTTTATTCGGGCGGAAGGAGGAGGAAGAACAAGATCCGGAATTTCTATGCAGATCGGGAGGCGAGGGAGGCCCAAAAATTTCTTCTCCGGGAGGTGGCGGGAGCCCTTCAGGGCCATCCGGGGATCTGGGCCTGGGACCTCGGAAACGAACCGTCCAACGTGACCCAACCCCCAACCAGGTCTGACGCCTTGGTCTGGCTCGAAGAGATGGTCTCGGAGCTGAAGAAAAGGGACGAATCGATTCCGGTGACCCTGGGTCTCCATCAGGAGGATTTGGAGGAGGACCGAAGGATGGGGCCAGCCGAGGTGGCCCGGTTTTGCGACTTTCTCTCCATCCATGCCTATTCGATCTATGCCCGTTGGGCGGAGGGGAGGCTGGACGAAGCCGTGGTCCCCTTTCTCGGCCTCCTCACCCGATGGCTCGGGGGAAAAGAGGTGCTGATCGAAGAGGTGGGGCTTGCGACCTCGAATGCGGTCCGCGGGGAATGGATCGTCACGGAGGACGATGGCTTCGATTATTATAAACGCCTTCTGGAGAACGTCGGGACCTCTGGATTTCTCGGCATCCTCTTCTGGTGTTACGGGGATTATGGTGAGGCGTTATGGAACATCCCTCCCTTCGACGAAAAGATACACGAGCGGTATTTCGGGCTCTTCCGGAAAGACCGATCTCCCAAGGCCTACGTCAAGCTCTTGAAGGAGTTTCAGGTGGAACCGGATCGAAGAAGACCGGTTTTGTCCAGCTGGATCGATATCGAACCGCAAGAGTATTATCGAAATCCGATGGCCCACCTCGAGCGGCTCTTTGGGAGATTTAAAGGGCAGGGCCGCTCCCATGAACCTGTGGTTCCAAATGGGCGATGACCCCTTCCATCCGAAGGGAGAAAAAAACTCAAGGGAGGTGGAGAAAGGATGAACGAGAGCCGAACGAACCCTTCCCCGGCAAAATGGCAGACCTGTGTTCGGACCATCAAATGCGATTTCATCGACGACTATGTCTCCCTGATGGTGAAGAACGATTGGACCTCGCTCTGCACTTGGTATAGGCAATGGAAGGATCCGGAATCGAAAGGGGCCAAGGGATTAAAACCCAACAAAGAGACCCGCAAAAAGATCACCCTCTGCCAAGGGCCTGACTGTTCTTATGTCACGGGCTACCGGGACGAGTTGATGAAAGAGGAACGGAAGGCGGCTTAAGGGAGAGGGCCTTCAGCCCTTTCGGTCGCAGCCGAGATATTTAAAGAGGCCGGTGACGAAATTTCCCCAGGTGGGGAGGAGACGGTCGATCTCATAGGGGATCAGTTTGACCTTTCCCTCGTGGAGGAGGCTGTGGATCTCCTCTAACTTCGTGAAGCTCAAGGGCCAGGTCTTCTTCCCGAGCTCACAGATCATGTGGATGTTCTTGGTCTTCTCATCGAGGTCGAGGATCCGGAGTCTCTTAAACCCATCCCCGGCGAAGAACTGTATCTTCTGATCCTTCATCTCCACCAGCTTCTCCCAACCGAAGACGCATCCCTCGGAGGAGGGTGCCCCTCTGGAGGGAGCAGCCGCCTCTCGTTTGGCCGTCTTTTTTGCCGCCCCTTGCCTGGCCCTATCCCTGGGGAAAGGGTTCTTTTTAGAAAGAGACTCCTTTTCGACCTTCTCCGAGCCCATGTCGTTTTCCCCTTTAAAAAGGTACTAAAAATGTGGGGCAGTGTCAAGGTGAGGAGGCCACTGAGCGGGTTCCGATTGACTTTGGTCAAGGGATTCATTATAAGCTTAGACCAAGAAGGAGGGAGGTGACAGGCGATGAAGATCTTGGGGATTCTCGGAAGTCCAAGGCGGAAAGGGAACAGCGACCTCCTGCTCGATCAGGCCCTCGCCGGGGCGAAAGAGATGGGAGCCAAGGTGGAGAAGATCGCCCTAAGCCGCAAAAAGATTGCAGGATGTTTGGACTGCACGAAATGCAACAAGACGGGCCTCTGCGTGATCCAGGACGACATGCTCGAGATCCATCAAAAGATCCTCAAGGCGGACGGCCTCATCCACAGCGTCCCGCTCTATTTCTGGGCCATGACCTCGCAGATGAAGGCCTATTTGGACCGGTGGTGCGCCTTCTTCGATGAAAACTGGAACTGGCACAAGGCGTATGAACCGAAGATGAAGGGGAAACGGATCGGCCTGATCACCGTCTGCGGCGACCCCGATCCCCATACGGCCGACCCAATCGTCCACAGCTTCAGGGAGACCTGTAAATTCTCCGGCCTTCATCTCTTTCCCGTGGTCCAGGTCTCGGCCGCGGTCAAGGGAGAGGTGGCGAAGAACGAGAAGGCGAAGAGAGAGGCCTTTCTCTTGGGGCAGAAGATCGCCACCCCTTCATGATTTACTGGGCGGGTTAGACTTGCGCCAAGGCCCTCTTCAGGCTCTGGTTGCACTGTTCGAGGTCCTGGAGGGCCTTTTCAATCTCCGCCTTAACCCCGTCTAACCCCAAAGCTTCTGCCCTTTCCGCCCACTTTCGATATTCAGCCATATGGCTTTCGTTGTGCTCGATCCAATGGTCGAGCACGACCGACAGCTTCTTCTTCTCGTCCATGATTTCCCCCTCCATTCTTCTTCCGTCAGACGTACTCGATGGTCGCCGGAGGTTTGGGCGTCAGATCGTAAAGGCAACGATTCACATCCGGAAGGGCGGTGATCCGCTCGCAGATCCGTTTCAGCTTCTCCCAAGGCAGTTCGACAGGGGTGGCCGTCCTCGCATCGAGGCTATGAAGGCACCGGAGGACGATGATCTGACCGAACTGCCTTTTTCCCTCCACGATCCCCGTTGCCCTGTCATTTAAAAGGACGGCCAGATACTGAAAGGCGTCCATATCTCGGAGCTCTTCTTCGACGATGGCGGTGGCGGCGCGGACCGTTCGAAGCCTCTCCTCGGTCACTTCGCCCACGATACGGGCGGCCAGGGCAGGCCCAGGAAAGGGCATTCTTCGGGTGATTTCGGGCGGAAGACCCAGAACCTTTGCGACCTCCCTCACACCGTCCTTTCGCAACGTTTTGAGGGGTTCGATGACTTGATAACCGAACTCCTTTTCGGGATCGATCCCGATCTGGGCCAGGATGTTGTGCTGACGCTTGAGGCCCGCCACGGTCTCTTCGATGTCGGTCAGAATGGTGCCGTGGAGGAGAAATTTTGCCCCGGTCTCGTCGATTAACCTTCGGAAGACGGTGGCATAAAAGGTCCGGGTGATGGCCTCTCTTTTCTCTTCGGGATCGGTCAGGCCCTTCAGGGCCTCGAGGAATTCCCTCTTTGCGTCGACGAGACGAACCGGAATCCCCATGCCGGCGAAGAGGTGGACCACCTGCTCGGCCTCTCCTTCTCGCATCAGGCCGTTTTCGATGAAGACGGTGATGAGCCGATGGCCCAAGGCCCTGTGGCCCAGGAGGGTTACCACGGAGCTATCGACGCCGCCGCTCAGGGCATTGAGGGCCAGTTGATCTCCGACGGTGTTTCGGATCGCCTCGATCTGTTCTTGTACGAAGGCCTGGTAATTCATGGTCCCATCCACGGATTTCTCCCTCCTCCCTCAGAAGATCTTCATTTTTTTAAAACTTCCACGACCTCGGCCCGAACGAAGAGCCACCTTTTTTCGCTCTTTTTAAGAAGGCAATCGATTTCGTGTGCCTCGCTGAAGGCCTCGCCACCGGCCATCTTTCCGGTGAGGCGGGCGGTCAGGGTGACCTTGGCCTCGTTTCTTTGAGGAAAGGTCATGTGGATATCGTAAAAACTCACCTGAAGTTCGGCCACCTGAAGCCTGCTTCGGGCCACGTAGCCGAGGATCTCCTCTCGGGCCAACGTCCCTGAGATCGAATAGGCCTGGATCGAGAGCTCACAGGTCTCCTCCAGGAGGGAGCCGATCTTTTTGAGCTTCTGATCCAGGGTGAAGAGACTCTCCCCTGTTTCTTTTGAGAGGGCCTGGGCGAGGGCGTTTAACTCCCTTTTGATCCTCTTCTCTTCGCTCGGAGGAAGGGCGAAGAAGGCGAAAAGCCCCGCGCTCGCCAGCAGAAGGGCGATCAGGAAGGTCCGGGCCTTGATTACCATAAGGGACTGCCCAAGATTCGCGAAAGGCTCACCTGTCCGAAGAGGTGGTCTCTCATCGGGCCGCCTCGATTGTCTCCCACCACATAGACGGAACCAGGTTCGACCCGACGGGGGGGGAGGGTCCATCGGGAAGGGATCCGAAGATAGGGCTCCTCGATCTCTATCCCGTCCACCAGGAGTTTCCCATTTTTGAACTCCACCACTTCTCCCTCCAAGCCCACCACCCGCTTAAGAAGCGTGACCCTCTGTCCGGCCAAGCGGATCACGACCACATCGCCCCTTTTCGGTTTCGAAAAGAGATAACGTCCTCTCCAGCAGAAATTGATGGCGCCGTTTCGGTAGGTCGGCTCCATGCTGTAACCCTCGATCCGAAATGGGATCAGCAGATATCCAAAGATCAGGTAGGTGAAGAGGGCGATCAGGCCCGCCCGGATCATGAAGGTCCGGGTCAGGGCAGGGAAGAGGAAGCGCCGGAGGCGGTTCATGTCCTTGGTTCAGGGGAGGGCGACAGGTCCTCGGCCTGCTCCGTCTTCTCCATCTCTTTCAAAAGGCTTTTCAGTTTCTGAAGGGTCTTTGGAGGTAGCCTATGGAATTTCAATCCATATCGGTGCTCCCTCCACGTCTCTTTCGAGGCCAGGTCCGCCCATACGATTTTGGCCAACCCCTGGATGGTCTGGAGCTCGAGCCCCTTTGGAAAGTAGATTTCGATCTTGAGCGTTTCGCCTACTTTCATCTTTTCCGGGAGATAGACCAGGATCCCCCCTTCGCTCGCATTTTTAACGATGCCACCGAAGTCGGCCTTGATCCCTCTACGTGCGTAATCGATGGGAAGTTCGACCGGCACCCTCCGGTGCCTCCTCTGGTCAGCCGCAGAGGACTTTTTTCTCCCTCGGTCTTCGGTCCCTTGCTTCTTGCCCCCTCTCTTCGAACCGGGCTTGCGTGGACTCATGGCGATCTCCTCCCCCTGGTCACCTCCCCCTTCGCTCCTTCACTCCTTAGGATAAGGGGTTCGGAGGGGAACGTCAACCTCATCGTTTGAAGTGTAACCTCCAAGCCCCACCTCACCTCTTTTTGATCCTATGGATCCTGTTCTGGTGATAGGCCTCCCTTTTGGCAACGTAAGGATCGAGGACGTTCCTTTTGAACTCCTCGTACTCTCCAAGCCGGAAAGAGGCCTCGTTGATCTGGTCGTACGTTCGCAGGGCGACCCCGAGGGGGGCGCTCCGGATAAGATAGTTTTTGGGATCGAGGAGCAGGTCTCCGAGATACCCGAGGGTGTCCCGCACACTGGAGGAGCCTAAGATCGGCCACTCGATGTAAAAAATCGGGCCCATTCCCCAGACCCCGAGGGTCTGGCCGAAGTCTTCGTCCGTCTTCTCGATCTTCAGTTCCGTCTTGGCCGGATCGAGAAAACCTGCCAGGCCGAGGGTCGTGTTCAGGAGGAAACGGAGGGCCTCCTTCCCCGCGCCCTTGAAATTGGCCTGCAAAAGACAGTTGACGAGGCGGATGGGCGTGGCGAGGTTGATGAAGAAGTTCTTCACCCCGAGCCTCAGGTCCTCCGGGACAATCATTTTATATCCCGTGGCCACCGGTTTGTAGGCCCAGAAGTAGAGTCGGTCGTTGAAGGCGAAGAAGAGGCGATTGATGGGTTCGAGGGGATCTGGAATCGTGGCCTTCTCTTCTTCGGGTTCAAGCCCCTCCTCGTCGGAGGAGGGGGGTTCGGCCCTCGCATAGAGGAGAGGTGGGCCGGGCGTTGAACGAAAGAGGGGGTCTTCATCCCCAAGGAGGCTCTGGGTTTCCAGACCGTCCGAGGAAGCCCAGGCCAAGCCAGGAAGGAAGGATATCAGGATCCATAGGAGGAGGGGCAAAAAAGGTTTGAATTGGCACACCATGGTCGGTCCGTCCCTTGAAGGGCCTCAGTTCCCGAGCGTTTTCGATTTCAGCCTTCTCACCAATTCCTGGTAGGAAGATTTGACGATGATATCGTTAAATTGGGTCCGGTAGTTATTCACCAGCCCCACCCCTTCGACGATGAAGTCATAGACGAGCCATTGGCCATCCCTTTTGCGCATCCGGTAATCGACCTGGAGGGTTTGGTCTTTCGAGGTGAAGATCTTCACCCTGACGGTCGCAAAGTTTCCTTCGATCTGCTCCCCCTCGTAGAGGATCCTATTCCAGGAATAGCCCTCCACTTTGTCCATGTAGACCCGCTCGAGCAAATCCTTGAAGAGGCGGATGAACTCCTGCCTCTCCTCTGGGGTTCGCGCCGTCCAATGTCTCGCAAGGGTCCGGCGGGCCATCTCCTCCCAGTCGAAACGCTCATCGATCGTCTTCAATATCGCCTCCCGCCTTTCACGGGCCTTCTCCGGCGATTTGAGCGAAGGATCGGCTAACAGGGTCAAGACCTTATCCGTGGTCTGCCGGAGTTGGTCTTGGGGCTCTCCTGAGAAGGCGATCTCGGCCATCGCAAAGGCGATGAGGAGTGGGAGATGGAGGAAGATTCGGAAAAGACGGTTCACGGAAGCCTCCTCGGATCCGGGTCAGATCTTCTCAAACACGAGCTTGGAGATGAGATCCTCGAGATCGACGGCGGGCTGGGTTTCCCGGATTCGTCCGCCCGGCGGGATGAAGACCTCGGACCCACCGGGAGTGATCTCGATAAATTTCTCTCCCACGAGTCCTTTGGTTTTGATGGAGGCGATGGCATCTTCCTGAATTTTGATGGCCTCGGGAAAGGTCATGACGATCCGGGCTTGATAGTTTTCGAGGGAGACGCTCTTGACGCGACCCACCTCCACGCCCGCGATCACGATGCTGGACCCCTCCTTCACCCCTCCGCTGTTGGAGAAGAGGGCGTAGATTTCGTAGCCCTTCCCTCCGACCACCTCCATCTTTCCCAGTTTGATCGAGAGGTAGCCCAAGCCGAGCATCCCTGCGAGCATGAACAGTCCGACCGCGAGTTCCACATCGAATCGTTTCATGGTTTCACCCCTAATAGAACTTGAACGATCCGCTGGTGGCCCCGCTGATGAATTGGCGGACCACCGGGTCTTCCGAGGCCAGCAGCGTCTCGGGAGGGCCGATCGTCCAGATCCGGCCCTCATGGAGCATCGCCACCCGATGGGCGATCCGAAAGACCCTGGAGAGTTCGTGGCTGACGATGATCGCGGTGAAGCGGAGCTCCGCGTGGAGGGACTGGATCAAATCGAGGATCGTATGGGCGATGATGGGATCGAGGCCGGTGGTGGGTTCGTCGAAGAGCATGATCTGGGGTTCGGTGATCAAGGCCCGGGCAAAGGCGGTGCGCTTGATCATCCCGCCGCTCAGTTCGGCAGGATACTTATGTTCGGCGCCCGAGAGGCCTACCTGTTGGAGCTGTTTCATGACCCTCTGCCGGATCTCGGCCTCGCTCATCCTCGTCTTCTCGCGGAGCGGAAAGGCCACATTCTCATAGACCGTCATGGAGGTGAAGAGGGCGCCGCTTTGAAAGAGAAAGCCGATCCGGCTACGGATGGCCTCGAGAGCCTCCCCCTTCAGACGACTGATCTCCTGGTGGTCGATCCAGACCCTGCCCCGATCCGGTCTGAGCAATCCGACGATATGCTTCAGGACGACGCTCTTTCCGTTGCCGCTTCCGCCGATGAGGGCCAGGATCTCTCCTCTCTCCACCTCGAAGGAGACGCCCCTGAGGACTTCGAAGCCGTTAAACGATTTGTAAACCTCTTCCATCCGGATCATCGCCCGCCTCAGAAGAGAAGGGAGGTCATCATATAGTCCCAGAAGAGGATCAGGACCGAGGAGAGCACCACCGCCTGGGTGGTGGCCCGGCTGACGCCCTCCGCCCCGAATCCGGCGAAGTAGCCTTTGTAAGAGCAGACCCAGGTGATGAGGACGCCGAAACTCAAAGATTTGTAAATCCCCTCGAGGATATCCTCCATCTTCACATAATTGGCCATCTCGCCGAAGTAGGTTCCCTCCCCCACCCCCAACAGTTTCCCTCCCACGAAGTAACCCCCGAAGATGCCGACCACGTCGAAGATGGCCGTGAGAAGGGGCATGGCCAGGACCCCCGCGATCACCTTCGGGACCACAAGATATCGGTAGGGGTTGAGCCCCATCAGTTCCAAGGCATCGATCTGTTCGCTGATCCGCATGATCCCGATTTCGGCGGTCATGGCGGAGCCTGCCCTTCCGGTGACCATCAACGCCGACAGGACCGGGCCGAGCTCTTTGATGAGAGAGAGGGCGACCATCGGTCCGAGGAGGGCGGTGGAACCGAACCGGTTGAGGGTGTGGAATCCCTGGAGGCCGAGGACCATCCCGGAAAAGACCCCTGTGAGCAGGATGACCAAGGTGGACTGATATCCGATGAACCAGATCTGTTTGACGACCCAGGAGAACTTGAATGGGGGGGTGGCCAGATAGAAGAGGGTCCGGCCGAAGAAGAGCCCCATCCGACCCATTCCCCTGAGCCCTTCCAGGGAGATCCTTCCCAGGGCCCTGATCCAAAACATGGTGGGATTATGTCAAATTTTCTCAAGGATGTCAAAAAGGTTTGATTCTTCGGGCTTCTTTGGATATAGTTTCACGAGGACAGGCCAAGTGAAAGGGCCCTTTGGAGGCGAAACCTGAGGAGGTGGACCCGTTTGGAAGAGCAGATCGTTCAGAAATTTCCACATCGCTGTCCCTATTGCGAGGAAGAGGTTTCCTACGAGGCGGTGGCGTTGAACCCCGGGGAGAATGAACTGGTTTGTCCCTCCTGCCGACGCACCTATATCAAGGTGATCCTCGACGGTTCCCACCCCTTCCTTTCGGCTGGCAGAGCCCCCAAGAGAAGGAGGCCATCCCTCTCACGGAGGGGACAGGGGAAGAAGGCAAGGCCTCGGTGATCGCTCTGTTTCCATGGTCCAACCGAGGGGGGAAATAGGGAGGGCACCCTATCCCTTCAGGATGGGCCGGTATCGATCGAAGAGCTCACTCTGTTTGAAAGACATGTCCCGCGCCCCCCTCCCACCCCCCTCATGGTCGTAGCCCGCGAGGTGCAGCACCCCGTGGATCAGGAGGAGGCCGATCATCTCCATCTCCGTGAGGCCGGCCTGTTTCGCCTGTCGCTTGGCCGTCTCCACCGAGATGACGACATCTCCGAGGAGGTGGGGGTTGAGGCCTCCGAATTCTCCCTCGCCCATCGAAAAGGCCAAGACATTGGTCGGCCGGTCCCGTCCAAGGTACCGGCGGTTCAATTGCCGGATCTCCTCGTCCAGGACGAGAGAGAGGCTCAACTCCGCCTCAGGAAGTCCCAGCCTGCCTAAGATCTCTTGGGCCAGCCTTTTTATCTTTCTTCGGTCTAAAGGGATAAGTCTTTGGCGGTTTCGAATCCAGATCTTCATGGGGCCTCTTTTCGGATTCCTGGAAGGGAGGCAGGGGATAGTCGATCCTCTGGTGGAAGTAGGCCGTCAGGATTCGGGTGAAGCTCTCCTCGATCTTCCGGAGGTCCTTCAGGGTCAGCTCACACTCCTCCAACTGTCCATCGAGAAAGATGTTCTGGATGATCTGCTGCACGAGGCCTTTGATCCTCGATGGGGTGGGGTCGGTCAGGGTCCGGGAGGCCGCCTCCACGGCATCGGCGAGCATGACGATGCCGGCCTCTTTGGTCTGGGGCTTTGGGCCGGGGTATCGGAAATCCTTTTCGTCGATCGCACCCATCTCCGGGTTTTCCTGCTCTTTGGCCTTTTTGTAGAAGAAGGAGATGAGGCTCGTGCCGTGGTGCTGTTGGATGATGTGGATGATCTTCTCGCCGAGACGATATTCCTGGGCCAGCTCCACCCCGTCCTTGACGTGGGAGGCGAGGATGAGGCTCGACATGGTGGGGGTGAGATGGTCATGGCGGTTCTCCATCCCTCCCGCATTCTCGATGAAATAGAGGGGCTTCTTCAATTTTCCGATGTCGTGGTAATAGGCGCTCACCCTGGCCAATAAGGGGTTGGCGGCGATGGATTTGGCCCCTGCCTCCACGAGGCTTCCCACGATGATGCTATGATGATAAGTCCCAGGAGCCTGAAAGGAGAGGTCTCGGAGGAGGGGATGGTCGAGGTTGGCCAGCTCGAGAAGTTTGATGTCCGTGGTGTAGCCGAAGAGGCTCTCGACGATCGGGGCGAGCCCCAGGACGACGAGCGAGGCCAATAGCCCGCCCAAGAATCCCATGATGAGGTCGGAGAGGAGGATCGGGGTGAGGAAGGTTCCGATGATGAGGTGATAGCAAAGGATCATCCCTATGTTGGCCGCTCCGACAAAGAGGCCCGCCTTGAGGAGGATCGAGCGCTGCTCACATCGGGCGACCTTGTGGGCCCCGATCAGGCTTCCCACCAGACCGAAGATGAAGAGGAAGAGTTGGTTTCCCATCAGGGAGGCGGCAAAGTAGCTCATCAAGGTGGCAAAGACGATCGCCACCTCGGAGTGGATGACGATCCGGACGATCATCGTCCCGGCCGCAAGGGGAAAGAGGTAAACGTAGGAGGAAGCGGGGATGGAGAAGACCTCGCCTCCGAGGATGTCGGTGATGAGGAGGAAGACCTTCAGAAAGGCGACCATCCCGACCAAGGTGGTGCAGAAGAAGAGGAGGTCCCGAGTGGTGAGGGCGATCTTCCGGATGTTCTTCGTGGAAAATTCGTACAGGCTGGCCAAGATGAGAAAGGTGAGCAGGGCCATCCCGACGAGGACGGCCAAAAGATGGCTCCTCTCCTGGGCCTTTTTGAGGGCCTCCATCTTGAGCAAGTGTTCCTCGCGCACCCGCTCCCCCGCCCTGAGGACGACCTCTCCCCTCTTGATCTGGTAGAAGACCGGGCTGACGCGGGATTTGATCTCGGCCTTTCTCGCTTCGGTTTCGTCTTTGTTGAAAGTGAGGTTCGGCCGCAAGGCCTGTTCGGAGAGCTTCAACACGACCAGGGACAGGTCTCTCCCCCAATCGGCAGCGAGGCGATTGAGGTCGATCCGCATCCGGCTCCGGACCTCCCTCAGGTCGAGGAATTCGAAGGGAGGGACGTCCATCTTCTCCGTCCGGGTTTGAATGTTCCGGATGGAGACGCCCCGGAGAGCATCGGAATCGAGGAGGTCTTTGTCGTTGATCACCCCTCTCCGCAGATGGGGGGTCATCAGTTTCAGGACGGTCTCTCCGATGGCCGGGTCGAATCGCTCTCGCTTGAGGAGGGTCCACTCTCTCTGGGAGAGGGAGAACCTGAAGGCGCTTTCCCACTCCTCCTTGCTCATCAGGGAGGCGCGGGGCGAGAAGGCCTCCCGGAGCCGTGTTTCGATCTCGTTCAAGACGGTCGGGTCGTAATCGTAGACGGAAAAGACCGAACGCTCGGCCTCAGCCCTTTTCTCCTGGGTCGACTTCTGGTCCTCGACCAGAATATCCTGGGTCGACTTGATCTCTTTGGTGGCGATGTCTCCTGCCTGATACCTCTTCAGGGGGATTTGAAGAGAAGGGGATAAGAAAAGGGCCAGAAGTAGGGCTGTCCCGACGCCGATGGCCCACTTCTGAAATTCGGGGCTTTTCACCTTCTTGGTCCAAGGAGTCCCTTTCGGGCCATTGGGGGTTTTGGAGGGAGACAGACGACGCAGCAGGCCTTTCAAACCCGTTCGATTCACCATCGTGTTTCGGAAGAGGAGGGCGCTTGGGATCGCCGGCGTCTCTCTTCCACCCTTTCATAAGCCTTGATGATCTCTTGGACCAAGGGGTGCCGGACCACATCCCGGTCGGAGAAATACACGAATTCGATCCCCTCGATCCCCTTGAGGATCCCTTGGATTTCGATCAGGCCTGAAGCCTTGTTCTCGGGAAGGTCGACCTGGGTGATGTCTCCCGTGATGACCGTTTTGGAACTGAATCCCATCCGGGTCAGGAACATCTTCATCTGCTCCGGTCCTGTGTTCTGGGCCTCGTCGAGGATGATGAACGAGTCGTTGAGCGTCCGGCCCCTCATGAAGGCCAGAGGGGCGACCTCGATGACGCCCTTCTCGATCAGCCTTGCGGCCCGCTCGTAGTCCATCATGTCATGGAGGGCATCGTAGAGGGGACGCAGATAGGGGTTCACCTTTTCGACCATGTTCCCTGGCAGGAAGCCCAACTTCTCGCCCGCCTCCACCGCCGGTCGGGTGAGGACGATCCTCTCGACCTCCTGCCTCATGAGGGAGGCCACGGCCATGGCCATGGCCAGATAGGTCTTTCCCGTGCCGGCGGGGCCGATGCCGATGACGAGATCGTATTTCCGGATGGCATCGATATAGCGTTTCTGGGCGAGGCTCTTGGGTGTGATGACCCTCTTTTTCGAGGAGATATAGACGGTATCGAGGAAGATCTCCTCGAGGCTGACCGTCTGGTCATCCGAAAGGATCCGGATCGCGTAGTCGATATCGTTCGGGTAGAGGGGATAGCCTTTTTTTAACAGGCCGTAGAGGTCATGGAGGAGGCGTCTGGCAAGTTCGACCTCGATCGGATCGCCCTGGATGGAGACCTCGTTTCCTTTGGCGCTGATCTTTACGCCGATGGCTCGACCGACGTGTCTGAGATTTTCGCCCTGGACCCCGAAGAGGGTGTTGGCCAGCTGGAGGTCATCAAAGATGAGCCTTTCGACCTCACCGCCTCGAAGTCTCGGCTCGATACCCTGCGATTCTTTCAACGAGGGACCATCACCTCATTCACTAAAATCTTACCACCTTCTCCCGGAGTTTTCAACAAGGTATGGCCATCGGCCATCTCCGTCTTCTCATCCCGAGGCCCTTTCGACCTGGGAGAGCCGTTTCACCTCTTCGACGATGGCAGGGATGATCTTTCCCGCCGGCCCCATGATCAGGTAATCCGAAATCCGGCCGGTCAGGGGCGTGGGCTCCATGTTGACCTCGATCACGGTGGCCCCTGACTCCTTTGCGATCATCGGGATGGAGGCCGCTGGGTAGACGACGGCCGAAGTCCCGATGACGAGAAGGAGCTGGCAGGACCTCGACTCCCTGAAGGAGGCGGACTGGGCCTTGGGCGGGATCGGTTCGCCGAAGAAGACGACATCGGGCTTCAGGAGGGAGGCGCAGCGCGGGCATCGGGCGGGAAGGTCTTCGACCCTGAGAAGGGTGCCGTCCGTGGTGGTGGCGCACTTGAGGCAGGTGAGGGTCCGGTGGCTTCCATGGAATTCGATCACCTGGGTGTTGCCGGCGGCCTGGTGGAGCCCGTCGATGTTCTGGGTGATGACGGTGGAGAGAAGGCCCATCCGTTCCAGCTCGGCCAATCCGAGATGGGCCGGGTTGGGTTTGGCCTGCATGACGAGGGCGAACATCTCCTTCAGCATCTGCCAGACCTTTTCCGGATGGGCATAGAAGGCTTCGATGTGGGCGTACTCTTCCGGGTCGAATCTCTCCCAGAGCCCCCCGGCGCTCCGAAAATCGGGGATGCCGCTCTCGACGGAGATGCCCGCTCCGGTGAAGGCGATCGTCTTTCGGGATTTGAGAAGGTCCCGGGCGGCCCTCTGGATCAACGGTTCGTTCATCCTCGGCTCTCCTACCTTTATTAAAGATGTTCGACCCTCATCTTATCCCGTCCGTCCTCAAGGTGTCAATGGCCTCTTTTTCAGTTGAGTTTGGCGCACCTTTCTGGTATGATGAGGGTGTTTGAAAAGGGATCCCCCAGAGACCGTCCATCGGCAGGGGATTCGGAAAGGAGGGATGGGAATGATCAAGAAGATCTCGGTCTATCCGGAGAAGTGCACGGCCTGTCGTCTGTGCGAGTTGGGGTGTTCGTTCAAGAAGACCGGTGAGTTCAATCCGGTGGCCTCGAGGGTGAGGGTCTCCATCTTTGGGGAGGACGCCTTCTATACGCCGATCCTCTGCACCCAGTGCGATGAGGCCTGGTGCCTCAAGGCCTGTCCGAGCGGGGCCATCTCAAGGGATCTCGGGCAGAGGGTGGTGAAGGTGGATCCCCAGCGGTGTGTGGGATGCCGGATGTGCACGATGGCCTGCCCGTTCGGAACGATCACCTACGACCCGCAACAGGGAAAGGCGATCAAATGTGACGAGTGCGATGGCCAGCCCGAATGTGTCCTGTTCTGCCCGACGGGTGCCTTGAAGTATGAGGAAGAATCCATGCCCACCCGGCTCAAACGGGCGATGACCGCTCGGAAGCTCGAGTCTTCCTCGAAGGAGGTGCAGCCATGAAGGGATGGGTTGGAAAGATGTTGAGGGTGAACCTCACCCAAGGAGATTGGAGGGTGGAGGAGCTGGATAGGCAACTCGCCCTGAAGTTCATCGGTGGAAGGGGCCTCGGTTCGAAGATCCTCTATGACGAGATCGATCCGAGGATCGATCCCCTCAGCCCTCAAAACAAGCTGATCCTCGCCACCGGCCCCCTGACCGGGACGAGCGCCTCGGCAGCCGGCCGCTATATGGCCATCACGAAATCGCCTCTGACCGGGGCGATCGCCTGTTCCAATTCCGGGGGGCACTTCGGCGCCGAGCTCAAATTCGCCGGATTCGATCTGATCATCGTCGAAGGAAAGGCGAAAGAACCGGTCTATCTCTTCGTCGAGGACGGAAAGGTGGAGATCCGCGAGGCGAAACACCTCTGGGGGAAGACGACGCATGAGACGACCGACCAGATCCGGGCCGAGACCGATATGGATGCGAAGGTCGCCTGCATCGGCCCTGCCGGAGAGAAACTCGTCCGCTTCGCCTGCATCATCAACGATAAACATCGGGCCGCAGGCCGCTCGGGCGTCGGGGCGGTGATGGGTTCGAAAAACCTGAAGGCGATCGCCGTCAAGGGAAGCGGAAGCGTCTGCATCGCCGACAAGGAGGGTTTCAGGAGGGCAACGCTCGACGGATTCCAGAAGGTGAAGGCCAATCCCGTCACCTCGACGGGTTTGCCCGCCTATGGGACCGCGGTCCTGGTCAACGTGATCAACCAGCACGGCCTCTTTCCCACGAGGAACTTCCAGGAGGGGGTCTTCGAAGGCGCCGAGAAGATCAGCGGAGAGACCCTTGCCGAACAGATGCTTATCCGGAATCAGGCCTGCTTCGCCTGCCCCATCGCCTGCGGCAGGGTGACGAGATCGAACCACCCCAAATTTGCCTATTCCGGCGAGGGCCCGGAGTATGAGTCGGACTGGGCCTTGGGGGCCTGTTGTGGCGTGGATAACCTCGATGCGATCGGAAAGGCCAACTACTATTGCGACATCCTGGGACTCGACCCGATCTCCGCGGGGGTGACGATCGCCTGTGCGATGGAGCTGTTCGAGAGAGGAATTTTGACCTCCAAGGAGGTTGGCCGCTCCCTCTATTTCGGAGACGCGGAGGCCATGGTCGAGATGGTGAGGCAGACCGGTTACCGGGAGGGATTCGGCGATGCCTTGGCCGAGGGCTCCTATCGCCTGGCCGAGAGGTTCGGCCACCCCGAATTTTCGATGAGCGTGAAGAAACAGGAGTTTCCTGCCTATGATGGCCGGGGCGCCCAGGGCATGGGGCTCCAGTACGCCACCTCCAACCGGGGCGCCTGTCACGTGAGAGGCTACATGATCTCTCCTGAGATTTTAGGGGCTCCCCAGAAACTGGATCCCTTCGAGACGGAGGAGAAGGCGGGCTGGACCAAGGCCTTTCAGGATACGACTGCCGTGGTCGACTCCTCCGGGATCTGCCTCTTCAACACCTTTGCGATCGGCATCCCGGAGATCGCCGCCTATCTGAAGGCGGCCACCGGGGTCGAGATGACCCAGGAGGAGCTGATGAAGGCCGGAGAGAGGGTCTGGAATCTGGAGCGGCTCTTCAATCTGAAGGCGGGGATGACGGGGAGAGAGGATCGCCTGCCGGAGAGGATCGTCAAAGAACCCCTGCCCTCGGGCCCTGCCAAGGGTCAGGTGGTCCGGCTCGAAAAGATGTTGCCAGAATATTACGAGATCCGGGGATGGGACAAGGACGGGGTTCCCACTCCGGAGAAGCTGAAGGAACTCGGGCTGGAATGAGGTGAGCTTCCCCCGGCCTCCGTTTGAAAGGGGGTCGGGGGATTTTTTTGCGAGGAGGCGATGGCGAGAAAGCGGAGACGAAGGATCGTCATCATCGGTAACAGCGCGGCGGGCCTTTCGGGCCTCGAGGCCCTGAGGAAGAGGGATCCCGATTGCAGGGTCGTCCTGATCGACGAAGAGCCCTATCCTGCCTATTCCAGGGTGATCACCCCCTACTTCGTCCTCGGCAGTCTGAAGGAGGAAAGTGGTCTCTTTCTGAGAGACAGGGCCTATTACCGGAGGCTCGGGGTGAAGACCCTTTTCGGCAGGAGGGTGGTCGGCCTGGATGTTCGAAACCGGGATGTCCTTCTCGACAACGGGAAGAAGGAGCCTTTCGACCTACTATTGATCGCCACCGGGAGCTCCCCGATCCGACCGAAGATCCGGGGTGCCAAACCCGACGAGATCCACGTCTTGAGGAGCCTGGAGGATGCCAGGCGTTTGAAAGCCCTTAAGCCGACCATCCGACAGGGGCTCTTCTTGGGAGGAGGGCTCGTCTCGCTCCAATCCCTTCAGGCCCTCTTTCGAAGGGAGGGCCGCTACACGGTTGTCGTCAAGTCCGACCATCTCCTCTCCCAACAGCTCGATCCCGAAGGGGCCGAGATGATCGAGAAGCGGCTGAGGGGGATGGGAGTTCAGGTCTTGAAAGGAAGGGATGTGATTCAATTAAAACGGAGGAAAGGGTCTCTTCGTGCCGTCCTCGATACCGGCGAGGAGCTGGAGACCGACTTTCTCTTCGCAGGTAAGGGGGTCCGTCCCAATATCGACTTCCTCAGGGGGACGGGCATCGAGACCAAAGGCGGGATCCTGGTGAACCGGCAGATGGAGACGAACATCGAGGGCATCTATGCCGCGGGGGATGTGGCGGTGGCCCCGGACTTCTTCTCTGGCGAAGAGGTCCTTTATGGGTTATGGTCTTCTGCGGTGGAGCAGGGAGCGGTGGCGGGAACGAATATGGCCGGCCAGGGGGTCGATTACGAAGGCAACCTGAAGATGAACGTGACGCGGATCTTCGCCGTACCCGTGGCTTCGATCGGCGAGGTCCGCTCCACCCGGGTGGCCGAGAGCCTGGTCCGAAAAGACGAGAGGAGGGGGATCTACCGGAAGTTCTGTTTCGATGGGCAAGGGAGGCTTATCGGAGCGATCCTGATCGAGGAGGTGGAAGACTTAGGAGTGATCCAAGGCCTCATCAGGAAGAGAAAGGACGGGGCGATCCTCAAAACCCGCTCCCTCTGGAGATCGCCGGTCAACTACGGATTGGTCTTTAAAGGCCTTTTGCAGGGCAGGCCCTGAAAAAAAGGCTACATCTTACGACGGAGGAGGAGGGCCTATGCGAATCCGAGAGGTGATGACGCACAATCCGATCACAGTCCATCCCGACACATTGGTTCTTCAGGCTCAACAGCTGATGAACGAAAAGAGGATCCGAAGGCTTCCGGTCGTCGATTCGAAGGGAAAACTGGTGGGGATCCTCACCAAATATGACCTTCAGGAGGCCATTCCCCCGAAGGGGAGCTTTACCAATCTCTACGAGATGAATCAACTCCTTTCGAAGATCAAAGTGAAGGACCTGATGAAGAAGCACCCCGTCACCGTGACGCCCTACACCCCGGTCGAGGATGCCCTGAGACTGGGCCAGGAGAAGAAGATCGGGGCATTTCCGGTCGTGGAGGACGGAAAGTTGGTGGGGATCGCCACCGAATCCGATATCGTCAGGTTTCTCATCAAGCTCCTCGGGATCGGAGAGGAGGGGACGAGAATCACCATCACCGGCCTCGGAGAGCGATTCGGCGAGCTGGAGCGGATCATCGCGGTGGCGAACCAGCATCGGGTGACCATCCTGAGCATGATCCTCGTCCCCAGACAGAGCAAGGGAGACTGGCTGGTCGCCCTCCGCTTGGATACGAAGAATCCAAGGGCCATCATCCAGAGCCTCAAAAAAGAGGGCTTTCACGTCACCTGGGCCGTCGCCTCGGTCAAAGAGGAGTGGTGATCGAAGGGCCCTCGAAGGATTGGAAAGGAGGACGAGATGGAGTTGATGGAAGCCATCAAGGGGAGACGGAGCATCCGGAGATACAGGCCCGATCCGGTGCCGGAGGAGGCCCTGAGGACGATCCTCGAGGCGGTGAGGTGGTCTCCCTCCTGGGCCAATACGCAGTGCTGGGAGGTCGTCGTGGTGAGGGATCCCGTGGTGAAGGCGGAGTTGGCGGCGACCCTCACCCCCACGAACCCCGCGCGGTCCGCGATGACGGAGGCGCCGCTGGTCATCGTCCTTTGCGGGAAGAAAGGGGTCTCGGGGTTCAAGAAAGGGGAGGCCATGACCGTCAAGGGGGATTGGCTGATGTTCGATACCGGAATGGCGATGCAATCCCTCTGTCTGGCAGCCCATGCCTTGGGTTTGGCGACGGTGGTGGTCGGGCTGTTCGATCACAGAAAGGCAGAGGCCATCCTAACTGTCCCGCCCGACCGGGAGGTGGTGGCCATGACGCCCCTTGGGTACCCCGCCTCCGAGGCCACCCCGCCGAAGCGGAAGGAGCTCTCGGAATTCGTCTTTCAGGACCGGTATCATTGAGCGGACCGCCGGGGTCCCGCGGGATTACGTTTCAAGGGGAGAGGACCGACCATGATCCCTGAGGAGATGCTTCGTTCGCTCGTCGTGAGGAATGGATCGAAGTTGGTGATGCTCGTCCTCGACGGGCTCGGTGGGTTGCCCGTCCGGGGCAGGACCGAACTGGAGGCGGCAAAGACCCCGAATCTCGACCGGCTCGCCTCGAAATCGGCCTGCGGGCTGATCGATCCCCTTTCTTACGGGATCACGCCGGGCAGCGGCCCTTCGCACCTCGCCCTGTTCGGTTACGATCCCTTCCGGTACGAGATCGGCCGGGGGGTGATGGAGGCCCTTGGCATCGGATTGGATTTGACCGAGGAGGATTTAACGGCCAGGGGAAATTTCGCCACCCTCGACGAGGCCGGCCTGATCGTGGATCGCCGCGCGGGAAGGATCTCGACCGAGACGAACCAGAGGCTCTGTGAATTTCTCCAGAGGGAGATCCGGGAGGTCAACGGGGTGAGGGTCTCGATCCACCCGGGCAAAGAACACCGGTTCGTGATCGTCTTTAGAGGGGAAGGGTTGCGGGACGACCTCTCCGATGCCGATCCTCAGAAGGAAGGGGAGAAGGCCAAGGGCACCGAACCTCTCACGGCCGAGGCTCAGAGGACCGCCCAGATCGTCAATGCTTACCTTCAGAAGGCGACCGAAGTGTTAAAGGGTTCGCATCCGGCGAATACGATCCTCCTGAGAGGGTTTTCCAAGATTCCAAAAATTCCTTCGATGTTCGAGCGGTTTGGCCTAAAATCGGCGGCCATCGCCACCTATCCGATGTATCGAGGGTTGGCCAGGTTGGTGGGGATGGAGGTCCTTCCCACCGGGGAGACCTTTAAAGAGGAGATAGAGACCCTCAGAACCCATTACGAGGAATACGACTTCTTTTACCTCCACTTCAAAAAGACCGATTCGGCAGGCGAGGATGGGGATTTCAAAAGGAAGGTGAAGGCGATCGAGGAGGTCGACCGGCTCCTTCCCTCGCTGCTCCGATTGAAACCGGATGTCTTGGTCATCACCGGAGATCACTCTACCCCCGCCCTTCTCAAATCTCACAGCTGGCATCCCAACCCGATCCTCCTCCATTCGGGATACGAACGGCCCGACGGGATCCGCAGGTTCACCGAACGCCAATGTCAGAGAGGACAGCTGGGCAGGCTCCCGGCCGTGGCGATCCTGCCCCTCATGCTGGCCAACGGGTTGAGGCTGAAGAAGTTCGGGGCCTGAGGGTCGAAAGGATGAAACCCTTCAAGTACCTATACGGCCCCGTGCCCTCAAGGCGCCTCGGCAGATCCCTCGGAATCGACCTCGTCCCCCACAAGGTCTGCACCTATGACTGCATCTATTGCCAGGTCGGGAGGACGACCCTCAAGAGCCTGACCCGCAAGGCCTACGTGCCGGTCCAAGAGGTCCTTGAGGAGATCGACCGCTTTCTGAGGCAGGGCCCGACCGCCCTCGATCACCTCTCCCTCTCGGGCTCCGGAGAGCCCACGCTCCACGCAGAGATAGGCCAACTCATCGCCGGGGTCAAGGCCCTGACGCCGATCCCGGTGGCCGTCCTCACCAACGGGTCGCTCCTCTATCTCGAGGAGGTTCGAGAGGATCTCCGCGAGGCCGATGTGGTCCTTCCCTCCCTCGATGCCGCCTCTCCCGAGGTGTTCGAGAGGATCAACCGGCCGGCGGAGGGGATCTCTGTCGAACAGGTGATCGAAGGATTAATCCGGTTCCGAAAGGTCTATCCCAACCAGCTCTGGCTCGAACTTCTCTTCTGCCATGGCGTCAACGACCACCCGGCAGAGTTGTCCAGGATGAAGGAGGCCGTCGAACGGATCGAGCCCGATCAGATCCACCTCAACACGGTCGTTCGACCTCCCGCGGAGCGGTGGGCGAGGCCTTTGAGCCCGGCCGAGATGGAGAGGATCCGTGACTTCTTCGGCGGGAGGGCTGTGGTCATCTCCGAATTCGATCGCCATCCCCTGACGATGCCGGAGCGGAAGGTGGAGGAGGAGATTTTAGCGATCCTTCGGCGAAGACCCCTTTCGATCGAGGACCTTTCGAGGGGGATGGGAATGGATCGGGAAGAACTGGAGCGTTTCCTCGGTCCCCTTCTAAGGGATGGAAAGATCGAACTGAAACGATTCGGTGAGGATCTCTACTATGGGCTTCCGAAGAAGTCTGACCTCTGACCCTCATAGGGCGGCGATGGCCTTTTCGATCTTCTTCTGAAGGCCTTCGTCGACCTGTCCTCTTCTCCAGGCCCAGCTGGCCTCGATTTCGGAACGAGAGAGCTCGACTTCCGTGCTCCTGTTCCTCTTGGACAGGGTGAAGACGTAGGAGAAGTCGACCTTCCTCATCCGATCGATGACGACCTCCGGATCGGTCTCCTGGATGATCCGGTCGACCAAGGATTTGACCTCTCCCTTATCATCGAATACGCTGATGCCTTCGAAGGGGTCGTATTGCGAGGCCACGCCACTTCTCCCATAAGATCGATCACACCTTGACGATTTCGAACGAGAGCTGGCCGTCCTCGTAGGTGACCGGTTTGACCGAGACCTCCATCCCTACCCGGATCTCCTCGGGCTTCAATGCCTTGGTCACCCTGGCAAAGAGTTTGAGACCGTCGCCGTAATCGACCACGCCCATCGTATAGGGAGGGTCGGCTTCAAAGCCAAAGGGGGCATAGTAGGCCGTGGTGAAGGTCTCGAGCCTACCTTTGGGTGGCATCTCGAACCAGTCCATCTGATTGGAGAAGCACTTGGCGCAGTCGGCCCTCGGTGGAAAGTACCTGGCCCCACACCCTTTGCAGATCGTCCCTTTGATCTTTCCTTCTGCGAGAAAATCGACAAATTTGGCGGTCTTGGTGGTCGCGGTGAAGCTCTTTCTCCCGAATTTTTCGAACCCCATAACTTACCTCCCCAGGATGGTGACATTTCCGTAGAGCCCGACGCCCCCGATGTTGTGCACCACACCGATGTCGGGCTCGCCAGGAACCTGCATGGGGCCCGCTTCCCCCCGAAGCTGCAGCACGATGGTTCGGATCTGAGAGCCGCCGGTGGCCCCGATGGGATGTCCTTTTGAAAGGAGACCGCCGTCCACATTGACGGGGATCCTCCCCTCTTTGTAGGTGGCCTTTTCACGGATGAGCTGTTTGCCTTCTCCGATGGGTGCGAATCCTAAACCTTCGTAGGCCATGATCTCGGCAATGGTGAAACAGTCGTGAACCTCGGCCACCTTGACGTCCTTGGGAGTGATGCCTGCCATTTTATAAGCCTGGGCCGCTGCAGCATGGCCCACGCTCAGGCCTTGGGTAAAATCGGGACGGGCGGCCATGTTGACCGACTCCGAAGCCGTGCCGATGCCCAGGATCCAGACCGGTTTCTTGGAAAAGATTTTGGCTTTCTCGGCATTGGCGAGGATGATGCAGGAGCTTCCATCGGCATTGGCGCAGCAGTCGCCCACCCGGAGGGGCCAGGCCACCGGGCCCGCCATTTTGGCCTCGGGATCGCCCGGTTTGAAATCCTCGGGCTTGACGGGCTTGCGGTAAACGGCCCGATCGTTGATCACACCATAGACCGACGATTTGATCCTCACGTTCATCAGGTCCTCATGGGTCAGCCCGTGTTTGGCCATATAGGCCTGGGCATAGAGGGCATAATAGGCGGGCATCATCGTTCCGAAAGGCGCCTCCCACTGGATGTCCGCCCCCCGACCCATTCGCTCCTGGGATTCGGCCGACGAGATCTCGGACATCTTCTGGAATCCGAGGACGACGACCACGTCGTGGAGTCCGGCCTTGATCATGCTATAAGCCACCTTGACCCCGGTGCTGCTTGAAGAGCAGACCGTTTCCACATAAAGGGTGGGTTGAGGGATGAGCCCAAGATATTCTGCAAGCACACCAGCCGGGGAGCGCTGCTTGTCGTATTCGGGAGCCGAGCAGAAGACCGAGGCATCCACGTCCTTCTGGGTAATGCCCGCATCGTTCATGGCTTCCCTGAAGGCCTCGAAGGCCAGCTCACGGATCGACCCTTCATACCCCCTCACAAACGAGGATTGACCCACACCGATGATGGCTACTTCCTTTTTCATCGAAGGCCTCCCTTCCGTGATCAATTGGTGTTCTAACATAATCGAGAGATCCGTTCCTTGTCAAGGGTGGAAATCGAACGAAAGAATAAAAGGATCGGTCATTTGACATTGGCGGAACAGGCCTTTTAAGATGGATAGAAAGACCGAAGAGGGACGTTCGGGGCAGTTCGGGTCCCGATCCTTAATAATTGAAAGGAAGGACGATGAAGAGCCGATTCCGTTTAATCCCGTGGGGCCTCGGTGTAGGCCTTCTCCTTTTGGCCCTCCTCTACTATCTCTTCACCCCGGGGGTCAGCCTCGGCCAGGAGGACCGGATCGCCAAGGTCGCGATCGAGACGGCCCGGGCACACATGAGGATTCCGAAGGAGATGGAGGTGAGGTTTCTCGAAAAGAAGAAGAGCCCTCTTCAAGGATTCTACTCCGTGAGGCTCCTCATCCTCGCTCCGGATCGGGAGATGCCTTTGGTCGTCTATGTGGACGAAGCAGGCGAGAAGGTCCTTTTAGGCGCGCTCATCGTCAAGGGCGAAAACGTCTCGCTAAAGGAGGCCGGGGAGGCCAGACCCCGCAAGCATGACATGAAGCAATTCGAAGCCGGAAAGCCCGCCGTCCGGGGAAACCCCAACGGGACCGTGACGATCGTCGAATTTTCAAATTTCAAATGCTCCTATTGCCAGCTCTCGTGGTCGAAGATCGAGGCCCTTTTGGGGAGGTACCCCCAAGCCCTCCGATATATCTTCAAACACTTCCCCCTTCGGTCTCTTCAGGGTTCCATGGAACTGGCCGAGATCGCGGCCTCCGCCCAATTCGTCAGCGACGAGGCCTTCTGGCTCGTCCACGACTTCTTCTTCTCGCCAGAGGGTCAGATGGTCGTCAGGGAGGATGTGGTCACGGTGAGGAAGAGGGTCGAAGAGATTCTCAAGGGGAAGGGATATGATCTCAAAGAGTTTCAATCGGCCCTCGAGACCGGAAAGGGAAAGAAGAAGGTGATGGAAGACGTTGCCCTTGGAAACAAGATCCCTGTCATGGGGACGCCCACGATCATCGTGAACGGGGACGTGATCTCTGGAGAATTTAACGAAGGGGTTCTCGAACGTTACCTCAAACCATAGGTTTGAAGCCACCCTTTTTTGGATTTGCTCATGATTCCAAAAAGTTAGGACTGCTTAAAAATTAGGCAAAACCGAGAGATCGGTTCAAATCAAGAGGGAGGATGTGACAATCCACAACCATTCCACAGAGATTGTGGATAGGTTGAAGATCTCCTTAAAAATCAGAATCTTTTATTTCCACCTCTCTTTGGATCTTCAGGTTCTCCAGTTTAACTCATTGGATTATCTTTACTTAGCAGAATTGGGAAATCCCCTTTAACCATTCCACTACCCTGGGTTCATAGGAAGGCTCCCCCTTTTAACCCCTTTTGACTCCTCGAAAGGGTTCGTTTAAGATTAGACCCGTGACCACGATCACTGGCGTTCTCGAACGGATCACCTACCAGAACGAGGAGACCGGTTTTGTGGTGGCCAGGCTCCAGGAGAGGGGAAAGAAAGACCTGACCACCATCGTGGGAAACCTCGCCTCTGTCAACATCGGAGAGTCCCTCAAACTTACCGGAAGATGGGTGAATAACAAAAGATTCGGGCAACAGTTCCAGGTCGACCATTACGAGGTCACGGTGCCCGCCACGGTTTACGGCATCCGGAAATACCTCGGTTCGGGATTGATCAAAGGGATCGGTCCGGTCATGGCGGAGAGGATCGTCAGGCGATTCGGTCTCGATACCCTTAACATTATCGAGAAGACACCCGAAAGGCTCTCCGAGGTGGAGGGCGTCGGTCCCAAGCGGATCGAAATGATCACGAAGGCCTGGGCCGAGCAGAAGGAGATCCGCGAGATTATGGTCTTCCTCCAGGGCCACGGGGTGAGCGCGGCCTTTGCCGCCAAGATCTACCGCCAGTATGGAAACGAATCGATCGCCATGGTGAGGGAGGATCCCTACCGGCTCGCCCGGGATATTTACGGGATCGGTTTTCTCACCGCGGACCGAATCGCCCGAAACCTGGGGGTGGACCCCAACTCCCTGATCCGGGCCAAGGCAGGGCTCATCTACGTCTTGAGTCAACTGATGGAGGAGGGCCATGTCTACTATCCCGATGGCCCTCTGACCCGGAAGGCCAGGGAGATCCTCGAGGTCGACGAGGAGATCGTGATTCAGGCCCTGAGGGACCTGACGAGAGAGAGGCAACTCGTCCTCGAAGACCTCGACCCGGAAGGGGAGGCAAAGGCGGTTTATCTACAGCCGTTTCATATTTCGGAAACCGGGATGGCAAAGAAATTGTTGGAGTTGAAAGAAGCCCCCTCAAACATCCGGCCCATCCATCCCGAGAAGGCGATCGAGTGGGTCCAGAAGAGGCTCGGGATCGAGCTTGCCGAAAAACAGAGAGAGGCGGTCCTCCTCTCTGCGACCTCCAAGGTCCTCGTCATCACCGGTGGGCCCGGGACCGGAAAGACGACGATCCTCACGGCCATCCTGAGGATCTTTGAGCAGTTGAGATTGAGGGTCCTCCTTGCGGCCCCCACGGGCAGGGCGGCCAAACGGATGACCGAGGCCACCGGATGGGAGGCAAAGACCATCCACCGGATGCTCGAATACTCTCCCCAGAAGGGGGGATTTAAAAGGGATGAAAACGATCCCCTCGAGGCCGATGTCGTCATCGTGGACGAGGCTTCGATGGTCGATACCCTGCTCATGTACCACCTCCTCAAGGCCATTCCATCGAGGGCCCATTTAATCCTGGTGGGCGATGTGGATCAGCTTCCTTCGGTGGGACCTGGGAACGTTCTCAGGGACATCATCGAATCAGAGGCCTTTACGGTCGTCAGGCTTACGGAGATCTTCCGGCAGGCCCGGGAGAGCCTGATCGTGGTCAATGCCCACCGGATCCATCAGGGTCAGTTTCCCGTTTTGGGGAGAGAGGCTGCAGGTGGAGAGCCTTCGGACTTCCATTTCATCCAGGAGGAGGATCCGGAGAAGATTTTGAACCAGATCCTCGATCTCTGTTGCGAGAGACTTCCGAACCATTTCGGGTTCGATCCGCTCCGTGAGATCCAGGTCCTCACGCCGATGCACCGTGGGGTGATCGGCGTGGCAAATCTGAACCTCGAGCTTCAGAGGAAGCTCAACCCCGATGCCTTCGGGATCGTCCACGGGGCGAGGAGCCTCAGGCTGGGAGATAAGGTGATGCAGATCGTCAACGATTACGACAAGGAGGTCTTTAACGGGGACATCGGCCGGATTTCGAAGATCGATCCCGAGCAGCGCGAGGTCGTGATCGACTTCGACGGAAGGCTGGTCACCTACGATTACACCGACCTCGACGAGGTGACGCTGGCCTACGCCATCTCCGTCCATAAGTCTCAGGGAAGCGAATATCCGGCCGTCATCCTGCCCGTGACGACCCAGCACTACCTCCTCCTGCAGAGAAACCTTCTCTACACGGCCATCACGAGGGCCAAGAGATTGGTCGTCTTGATCGGGACGAAGAAGGCTCTGGCCATCGCCATCAAGAACAACAAACCCCAGGGGAGGTTCACCCGCCTTTCAGAGAGGCTGAAGGCCTGACGATGGATAAAACGGCGGCCTTGAATCGCGCCCTCCTCAGCCTCGAAGGGCTCTCCTTAGGAGATGCCTTCGGAGAGCTCTTCTTCTCGATCTCTCCTGTCTCGGTGAAGGCCGAAGAACTTCCGCCGGGCCCGTGGCGCTGGACCGACGATACCCATATGGCCATCTCCATCGTGGAGATCCTGAAAACCCATGGACGGATCGATCAGGATGCGCTGGCAAGGGCCTTTGCGAGGCGCTACGGGGAGGAACCGTATCGGGGGTACGCCGGAGGGGCCTCCAGGTTGCTAAGGGCCCTTCTCGATGGGGCGGACTGGCGGGAGGTCTCACCAAGGCTTTTCGGTGGTGGTTCTTATGGAAACGGCGCGGCCATGCGGGCTTCGCCCATCGGCGGGTATTTCACCGAAGACCCCGAACGGGCCGCTTACGAAGCCCAACGTTCGGCCGTGGTGACCCATGCCCACATCGAAGGGCAGGTCGGGGCGATGGCCGTTGCCGTTGCCGCGGCCCTTGCAGGCGGGGCGGCTCCTCCGGCAGGAGGTGAATTTCTAAGGGAGGTTCTAAAATTCCTTCCGGAAAGCCTGACGCGTGATCGAATTCGGCTGGCCATGGAGATCCCTCCCGACCGACTAGAAGAGGCCGTTCTCAGGCTCGGAAACGGAAGTGAGGTGAGTGCCCAGGACACCGTTCCCTTCTGTCTCTGGAGCGCCGCTCATCATCTTTTCGACTTTGAAGAGGCCCTCTGGTGGACCGTGAGAGGGCTGGGCGATCGGGATACGACCTGTGCCATCGTCGGAGGGATCGTGGCCCTATCGGCCCTGAATTTGCCTTCAGAATGGCTCGACCGCCGCGAACCCCTCCCTTCATTTTGAAAAATAAATATGGGCCTTTCTTGAGCTTTGGGGCTCAAGGGGAAGGGGGGTAAACCTAATACGACCGTCAAGTGAAATTGCGACTGATCTTTCAGGAGAGCACCGAGGTATCTCAAAAAAAGTGTTAAAATCTTCAAGTTCATCCTGGACGATCTGGAATACCTCAACTTGCCCTATGGGAAAGCACCCCCTCTAAAAAATCGGCCGAGACGATCTTATGGTTTCCGAGGAGCCGGGGGATATCTTCCGTAGGTGGCGGGTCTGGCGCCAGGAATTCTCTAAATTGGATTTGGGGTCCGATACCCCTTACAGCCTTCCAAAATGGCGTTACCGATCTCCGGTTATTTTCAGATAGCCTAAAGCCCCCCTCTTTCGACCTCCCTCCCGAGGCCCTCATATTCTGCTTATGGAATCCAAAGGGCAAACGGAAGGTCCTATTTCGCAGAAAAGGCAGTCCTTCATTGATCGGGAACAAAATTTCCACACCAGATTCTTTTCCTCCGCTCGGTCGGTGGATAAGAGGTGAAAAGGTTAAGGTAAGGTTTGCCATTTCGCGAATTAAGGCTGATTCTCGCCCATGGAGGTTTAGAAAACCGATTCTGAAAAGGAGTACAACCTCCTGAATGTTATTGCTTTAAATATTTATTGAACCAGGCGATACAACGCCTCCAGGCATCCTTCGCAGCCTCGGGTCTGTAACTGGGACGATAATCGGCATAGAAGGCATGGGGAGCCCCAGGGTAGATGATGAATTCCGCGATCTTTCCGGCCGCCTTCAAGCTTGCCTCCATCTCCTTTACATCGGCGACCGGAATGCCGAGGTCAGCCTCACCGTATAGGCCCAGAACGGGAGCCTGAATTTTATGGACGATATCGAGAGGTCCGAAGGTTCTTACCCCTGGCGTTTTAGCCGGTCGGAGCTGGCCATACCAGGCCACCCCCGCCCTCACCTCTTGATTATGGGCGAGGAAGAGGAAGGTGTATAGCCCTCCCCGGCAGAATCCCGTGACCCCGATTCGATCTCCCTTTGCAAAGGGGTGCTTTTTTGCATAGAAGAAGAGGCGATCGAGATCAGCCATTATCCTTTCGTCTGGGATGGCATCGACGATTTTTCGAACGGCCGCGATATCTTGGAGATGTAAAACGCCTCCTTCGCGCGCATAGGGTTCAAAGGTGATTCCCAAGAAACCCTCTTTGGCAAATCGGCGCGTCACGTCTTTGATATGTTCATGCATTCCAAAAATTTCGGGGATCACCAGCACCACCGGATAGTTTCCAGCAGCGGAGGGCCTTGCCTCATAGATAGGGATCTGGAAATCCCCTGCCTGAACAGTGGTCTCCTGAACCGCGAGCCCCTCTGTGGAGGTGGTGATGATCTCTCCGGCCACTGGATTTGCGGCGATTGCAAATCCGGCAAGGCCGATTCCCGTTGCCGTCATCCGGGCAAGGAACTGTCTTCGTGACATTCCTTCGTAAGCATTTGCTAACCAGTCTTCCACCATAAAACCCTCCTTTGGGTTCTTGAGGCTCTTCCCCTCCTTTTTATAAAATCAGAGGGACTAAAGTCAACGGAAAACTCCTTCGGATTAAAAAATCTCTCGGTTAAAAATTGGGTTTTTTAAATTAGGTGTTCTCATCGAGCCCGTGCTTTTTTGGATTTTTGGGCCTAAAAGGGTAGCCTTTTCTTCCTGCCGGAAGAATTGGATGGTGGCCTCACAATGTTGACAGGGCTTTCCGCTTCGACCACGGCCAATCCTATGGGAACCGGACAGCAGCCAATTTCCGTTGATGATTTCCCAGAAGAAGGATAAAATTTTTTGGACCCTGGGGCAATGGAGAGAACTTTTTCTTCTTCAGAGAAGGCCCAATGCCGAAAAGACAGGAGGACGAATGGTCGAGCTTCGCGTAGGACTTCGGGGAAGAGAAGAGATGGTGGTAGGGCCCTCCGACCTGGCAAGCGTTATGGGAAATATAGGGGCCGAGGTCCTTTCGACCCACCGGGTCGTCCTCTTGATGGAGTTGGCGGCCCGCAATGCCATCAAGGAGGCCCTTCCAGAGGGGAAGATGACCGTCGGCACCTTCATCCGCATCCGCCATTTCGCGGCAACGCCCTTGGGGGCCAAGGTTTACGCAGAGGCCGTCCTGAAGGAGATCGAGGGCCGCAGACTGGTCTTCGATGTGGCGGCCTTCGATGAATGGGAGAGGATCGCCGAAGGGGAGAACGAACAGTTGATCGTGACGATCCAAAACTTCCTTGAAAGGGTAGGGAGAAAGAGGGGGCAGAAGATGTAGGACATCTCCTGGGGGAGGTCCTGTGTTAATAGGATTTCTGCCAAAAAAACGGATCTGACATAGGCATCGAAAAAGAAGCGATGGGACGACAAGGCGGCCGATACTTGGTCCTGGGGGATTACCCGGTTTTGGAGGAGACCTTTTTAAAGAAGGTGAGGTCGATCCGGGAGGCCGAACCCTTCCAGCCCCTTCTGATCTTCGTCTCGTCGAAACTCCTCGGCCTCCACCTCCGCCGTCTCCTCGTCGAGCGAGGCCAGCCCCATTTCAACCTCCGGTTCCTCACGCTTGAGGAGTTCGCAAGGGAGGTGAGCGGCCCCGTATTGACGAGGCAGGGGAAGAGGGAGCTTCCACCCTTTGGCGACGAGCTGTTGATCGGGACGATCGTTAAACGGCTGGCCTCCGAGGATGAATCCTTCTACTTTCGTGACATTGCCGATCGGCACGGATTTCACCGCGCCCTTCTGGCGGCGTTCAAGGACCTGAAGGATGCCTGCCTGCGGCCCGAGGAGATGGAGAGGTTTCTTTCCGAAACCCCTCAAACCCGGCAGGTCCATTTCCCCAAGCTGAGAGATCTGACCAGGCTCTATAAGGCCTACTGGGAGAGGCTTGAAGAAATCGGGGCTTATGACGCATCGGATTTGACGGTCTCCTCTCCTTTGTGGGCAAGGAACTCATTTCTCCTCAAAGAGACACCCGCTCTCCTCGCCTATGGGTTTTACGATTTCAACGAGGCCCAGAGACGGTTGCTCCAGGCCTGCTTCGAAGCAAAGGAGACCACATTCTTCTTTCCCTTCGAACCGACCTCTGCCTTCGCCTTTGCAGGTCAGGCCTTGAAATGGCTGAGGGAGAGGGGATTCGAGGAGATTGAGACAGCCACGCCACCGCCCCCTGTTCGACCGGCCGTCCTTGAGCATCTCTGTCTTTCCCTCTTCGGTGAAAGAAGACCCCTTGAGGAGGAGACGGGGGCGGTCGAGATAATCTCGGCCCCGGGCGAGGTCAGGGAGGTCCGGGAGATCGTAAGGCGCATCCTTCGGGCCTGGAAGGAGGAGAAGATCCCATCCCATGAGATTGGCATCCTGCTCCGGACGCCCGAGGTTTATTCACCCCTTCTCAGGGAGGCCTTCGAATCGGTCGGCATCGAACCCTATCTCCGGGAAGGCATTCCCCTTTCGGAAACGAGGGCAGGCAGGAGCCTGCTCCTCTTTTTGAAGGTCGTTGCGGAGGATTTCTCAAGGCAATCGGTGATGGAGTTCGCGACCTTTGCGCCGCTGCGCATGGCCCAAACCGCCGATGGCGATCCCCTCCTGAACCTGAGCCGGTGGGACGATCTCTCGAGACAGGCCTCCATCCTCGAAGGCCAGGGGGAATGGGAACCGAGGCTTCAAAGACTTCGTGTGGCCTATTCTCAGAGGTTGAACAACGAGGAGGAAGGCGAGAGAGGCCGTCTTCGGGGAGATCTCCTCTGCCTCGACAATTTGATCCGGTTCGTACGGGAGCTCTCTCGAGCGGCTCGGCGGTTAACGGAGGAGGGGACTTGGAAGGGCAAGGTCGATGCCCTCCTCGATCTCTTCCAAACGCTCATCGAAGAGGACCAAACAGCTCCTCACATCAGGCAGGCCCTGTTCAGCCTCGCCGGGCTCGACCTCCTGGCGCCTCCGGCCTCCTCAAGAGAGTTTATACGCCTGGTGAGCGAGGCGCTGGAGAGGAGCTCGGTTCCTCTGGGAAGATTTCAGCGAAACGGGCCTATCATTGCCCATCTGATGGCCCTTCGGGGGGTCCCTTTCAAAATGGTCATCGTCCCGGGGCTGGTCGAGAAGTCGTTTCCTCCGGTCGTCCGTCAGGATGCCATCCTCCTCGATCAGGAGCGGAGGGCCCTCAACAGATGGGCGAGCGGAAGGGAGAACGGGCCTCTCCCCCTCAAGGCAGAAGGCCGTCTGGAAGAGGAGAGGCTCCTTTTTCGGTTAGCGATCGGAGCCGCCAGAGAGAGGGTGGTTCTCAGCTATCCCCGAATCGAGCCCGGAACAGGGAAGGAGCGTCTGCCCTCCTCCTTCATGCTCAGGACGATCGAGGCGCTCACAGGTCGAGGCGTGGACTTCAACCAGGTCGAGTCCTATCCTCACTTTTATCGGGTCCCCCTTTCCGAGGTCGCTGTCAAAAATCCAGAGGAGGCCCTCGACGAGGCCGAATACGACCTCTCCTTCTGCCTCGAAAGGTTGGGGACGGGGAGAGCCGGTGGAGTGCTCTATTTGAAGACGATCTCCAATCACTTCGAAAAGGGCCTTAAGCTCGAGAGGTCCCGCTGGGGAGAGAGGAGTTTTACGGAATTCGATGGCCTCTTGGCTTCGGAAGAGGCCCTCCAAAGCCTACGAGACGTTTTTCCGATCCTCGAGCGGAGGATCTCACCCACCCATCTCGAAACCTATGCCTCCTGTCCCTTCCAATACTTCCTGAGAGAGGTCATGGGGATCGAGGCCTTGGTCGAACCTGAAAAGGTGGTGACGATCAGCCCTCCTGACAGGGGGAGGCTTATCCACGAGATCCTTTATGAATTCTATACCGACCTGAAGAAGGAACGAGGAGCGCCCATCCGTTTGAAGAGGGAGGACCTCGACCGATTGATCCAGAAGGCCCAGGAGAAAATGGCCTGGTTTGAGGAGGTCGGCCTTACAGGCTATCCCATCCTCTGGGAGATGGAGAAACGGCAGGTGTTGGAACAACTCGAAGCCTTCTTCCAAAGGGAGCTCGAGGAGAGGGAGTTTTTCCCGACCTATTTCGAAGTCCGCTACGGGATGAGGCCTCGGGGCGAGCGGGAAGGGCTTTACTTCGAAGAGCCCCTCTGCCTGGAGCTCAAAGGGAGGGTCCTCAAGCTTATCGGAAGGATCGACCGCATCGATCTGACCCGGGATGGGAACAGGGGGCGGGTCATCGATTATAAGACCGGCCAGGTCCGGGGCAAAAAGAACGAATTTCAGGGAGGGAAAAACCTCCAGCTCCCCCTCTACCTCTTCGCGGCCAAGAACTTTCTCTCCTCCCTCCACCCCGGTCTTGAGATCGAATCGGCCCAATACCGTTCTCTCAAAGAGGAAAAGAGCATCTCTTTCGAGGGATCGGCGTTGGTGGAGAAAGAGGTCGAGCTGATGGAGATCCTCGACACCCTTGTGAGCGGAATCGAAGGGGGGATCTTCATCTCCCTTCCTGACCACCAGGGGTGCAGACATCGCCTTTGTGACTACAGGACGATCTGCGGTCCCTGGGCGAGGACCCTCTTCGAAAGAAAATTGAGCGATCCGAGGGTGCGGAGGTTGTTGGAGGTGTTGGAAGTGATCGAAGGGAGGAGCGAAGGGGAGGAAGCGTGAGGGAGGGCGTCGAACTCATCGATCATGAGGCTCGAGGCCTGGCCACCGGGAACCTCGACGAGAGCTATCTCGTCGAGGCCTCTGCAGGGACCGGGAAGACGACCCTCCTGGTCCATCGCATTCTCAATCTGCTAAGGGGAGGGAGGGCCGACCTCGACGAGGTGGTCGCCATCACCTTCACGGAGAAGGCGGCGGCCGAGCTCAAGGTGAAATTGCGCTACGGGCTTGAGCAGGTTCTCCTCGAAGGGCTGAGCCCCGAGGAGGCCCGACGCCTTTCCAAGGCGATCTCCGACCTCGAACGGATGCAGGTGACGACGATCCATTCCTTCTGCGCATCGATGTTGAGGGAGAGGCCGGTGGAGGCCGGTATCGATCCCAATTTCGAGGTCGCCGATGAGCTTACCTCCTCCCTTCTCCAGGCCGATGTGTGGGAGAGATGGCTGGAGAAGGAGATGAGCCAAAGGAACCCTGCCCTCCATCTGGCCCTCCTCTACGGGATCGGCCTCGACCAGATGCGGAGTATCGGCCAGTTCCTGTTGAAGAACGAAGAGAGGCTCACCTGCCTGCCCTCGCCCCCTTCTCCTGAAGAGGTGGGAAGGGCGATCGATCGGTTCACCCGATCTTTTGAAGAGGGGATGGCCTCTCTCGATCGCTTGATGCAATTTTGCAAAGACCGGGAGGGAGACAGGGCGGCCCAGAGGATCGGCAAGCTCAACGAGCAGTTCCGAGCTTTTCTCTCCCTTCCGGAAGAGGAGAGGGGGATCTTCCTCTTCAAAAAGTTGGCCATCGGCTCCTCGAGCCGGCTCGGAAATCAGGGGAAATGGCATAGCAGATCGCATCTCGAAGATGTCCGGGTCCAGATCGAGAGGCTTTCGGATGCGCACGAAGAGTTGAAGGCCTTCCTCGCCGATTCGGTCCTCACCGGGCTCGCCCAGGTCCTGACCCAATACGTCCGGGCCTATGGAGAGGCCAAGAAGGAACGGAACCTACTCGATTTCGACGACCTCCTCAGGACCGCCAGGAAGATGCTTCAAGACCATCCCCAGGTGAGGAGGTTCTTTCGAGAGCGATACAAGTATCTTTTCGTGGATGAATTTCAGGATACAGACCCCCTCCAGGTCGAAATCGCCTTCTTCCTTTCGGAGGAGGAGGGATCCGAGGCGGCCGAGTGGAGGGAGATTCAGGTGGCCCCTGGCAGGCTCTTTCTCGTGGGAGATCCCAAGCAGTCCATCTATCGGTTCCGGCGGGCGGACATCGAGATCTATGAAGAGGCGAGGTCCCGGATGGGGGGAGGACGCCTTCTCACCATCTCCCAGAACTTCAGGTGCGCACCCTCGATCGTCGACGTTGTGAACCGGGTCTTTGCCGATCTCATCCAACTTCCCGCCGATGGTCATTATCAGCCCCCTTATGTCCCCCTCCATTTCGGAAGGAAGCCCGAGACGGTCCCGCCGGTTCATGGGACGGTCCTTCTCTATCCACCAAAAGCAGAGGAGATCTCCTTCGCTGGGGCCGATGAGGTGCGCCTCCACGAGGCCCGCTGCATCGCTTCTTTCATCCGGAGGTCGGTGGAGGAAGAAAGATGGCAAATCTGGGACGAGGCCGATCGGCGGCTCAGGCCCTTGGAATTTCGAGACATCGCCATCCTCCTGCGGACGTCCCTTCCCCTCCCCTTTCTCGAGGAGGCCCTGAGGGAGTTCGAAGTCCCTTACCGGGCCCTTGGCGGAAGACAGTTCTATCTTCGCCAGGAGGTCCAGCAACTCCTCGCCCTTCTCAGGGCGGTGGATCATCCCAACGACACGGTCTCCCTGCTCGCAGCCCTCCGCTCTCCCTTCTTCGGGATCTCGGACGAGGAGATTTTTCTCTTCAATGCACGAGGCGGGGTGCTCGACTATCTACACGATGGTGCCGGCACCCCTCTGGAGGAGCCCTTCGCACTCTTGAAGGAGCTCCACGAGATGAGAAATCGTGTCAGCGTCTCGGCCCTCTTGAAGAGGCTCTTCGAGGCGTCGAGGGGGTTGGTCCTCTTCCTCCTGAAGCCCCAGGGAGAACAGAGGGTGGCCAACCTCCTCAAGATCGGGGAGCTGGCAAGGGCCTTGGGAGAAAGGGGGGTATTCAGCTTCGGTGGGTTTGTCCGCTGGCTCTCCGACCGTCAAGAGGAGGAGGCCGAAGAGGAGGAGCCCCCGAGCCTCGAACGAGGGGACGATTTTGTGAGGCTTTTGACGATTCACAAGGCCAAGGGCCTCGAATTCCCCGTCGTCATCCTCGCCGACCTTGCCCATCAGAGCGATCGGAAAGAGGAGTTCATCATCGATCGCCTGGCCGGAAAGATCGCCTTCAAGGTGGGTCGGTCGGAGGCTGGGCTCCGGACGCGTGACTATGAGGCCTTGAAGGAGAGGGAGAGGAGACGGGCTGAGGCGGAGGAAAAGAGGCTCCTCTATGTGGGGATGACCCGGGCCAGGGACTTCCTCGTCCTGCCGGTCTTCTGGGTTGGGGAGAAGAAGGACGGAAGGAAGGAGATCCCGAACCAGAGTTTTTTGGCCTACCTTCGACCTCACCTCCCTGATCCCGAAAGGATCTCTTTTGGGCAATGGGAGAGTGGGATGATGGTTTACGATACCCGAAAGCTCGATCTCTTCCCCAAGGAGCGGGGGCCATTCCGCCATCCCTTATATCCCGACCCAGGGGATGAAGGTGAGGTTCGGCTCGCCCTTTCTCGATTCGAGCGCTGGAAGATAGAGCAGGAGAAGATCGCGGAACTGGGGGCCAAGGGAAGGGCGATTGGCACGGCAATTGAAATGGTAGAAGAATACGAGAGGGATGAGGAAGAGATTGCCCTTTACGGCGGTGGCGAAGGGGCGCTCTTCGGAAAGCTGGTCCACCGCCTGATGGAGAGGCTCGATTGGGTCCACCCCGATGGGATCGGGGAGATGGCAGAGGCGGAGGGGAGGAGGATGGGGGCGAGCGGTGAGATGATCCAAAGGGCGGGGGAGATGGTCAGGAGGGCCATCGAATCGGAGGTGATCCAAAGGGTTTTGAAATCTCAAGGATTCTATAAAGAGGTCCCCTTTTCCTTCAAAAAGGGCGAGACGCTCTTCGAAGGGGTGATGGACCTCCTCTTCAGGGAAGGCGATGATTTGGTCGTCCTCGACTTCAAAACCGATCTCGTTAACCCGGAGGGTCTGGATTCGAAGGTCGACCACTACCGACCCCAGGTGGAGGTCTATGCCGAGGCCGTCCAGAGGATCTTCGGAAGGCCTCCAAAAGAGGTGATCCTCTTCTTTCTCCATCCGATGGTGCCTTTTTCCCTTGCCCCTGAAGGGATCGTTCGACCTCCCGGTCCGGGTGGGTTCGATGGAGGGTGATCGGTGGAGGATCGCCAGATCCGGATCTTCATTCAGGTTTTCCTGAACCTCGTCGTTCTCCTGCTCTACGTATGGACGGAGGCATGGTTCGTCTTTCTCTTCGGCCTGGTCCTCGCCAACGGATTGGCCTTTGCCTTCCTCCCGACCCTTAATGGGCTTGCCTCCCTGGTGAGCAGCCTGATCTTCGGATCGGCACCCCCTGCCGAGACCTACAGAGACACCCTTTATCGGGAGGATCTCTACCAGGCGAGGAGGATGGCCAGGGAGTCGAGATGGGAAGAGGCCGTCGCCCTTTATCGAAAGATTCTCGAAATGGCCCCTGACCAGGTGGAGGTGAGGTACGAACTGGCCATGGTCTATCAGAAGGCAGGCCTCCTGGGAAAGGCCCTCTTGGAATACCGGATGCTCAGGGACTCGAAGGAGCGCATCGGGGCCGATCATCCCTTCGTCCTCGAGGCAGAGAGACAGATTGAGAATCTGAAGAGGATGATTGCGGGGAGGGATTTGGGAAGATGATCCCCGTGGGCACCAACCTGCGTCTGAAAAGGCTTCCTTGGGTCACCCTGGCCATATTCTTTCTGAACTCGGCTATTCATCTCCTTCAAGGCCAGTTCGACCACGAGATGGATTTCTCGATTGAGAACATCTTTCTTCACGTCCCCGGGGAATTTCAACCCTGGACTTTAATCACGGCAGCCTTTTTCCACGCCGACATCCTCCACCTCCTGTTCAATTCCCTTTATCTCTTGGTCTTCGGTCCCTTCGTGGAGGATAAGCTGGGATGGAAGGATTACCTCTTCCTCTACCTATGGACGGGATGGATCGCCAGCTGGGTGGAGGGCGTGATGCACGCCCTGTTTATGAGGGATCAGCTCTTTGTGCGGGGACTTGGGGCCTCCGGAGCCATCTCCGGGGTGATGGGCATCTATCTCTACCGTTGTTATTATTCGAAGGTCAAATTGCTGGTCAACCTGATTATCCCCATCGGCATCAGGATTCCCGCTTACCTCCTTCTTCCCTTCTGGTTCCTTCAGGACTTCTTAGGAGGTATTGAGAAGCTCCAAGGCATCGGAAGCAACATCGGCTTCTGGGCCCATGTCGGAGGCTTCCTGGCCGGATTCGGTGCGTCCGCCTACCTCGGGTTCGGAGCCCCCATACATCGGGAGAGACTGGAATTCGTCGCCGAAAGTGCCCTGGACCGATTCTCGGGATACGGAGAAGGGATCGAGGCGTTGGAGACGTTGCTTTCCAAGGACCCCCAAAACCCCGAGCACCATCTCCACCTTGCAAGGGCCAAGACCCGGTGGAGGGCCTCGGAAGAAGGAAGGGTCCATTACGAGCAGGCCATCCGCCTTTTTTTGAAGGATAGGCCCGAGCAGGCAGTAGAGGCCTTCGTCGAATTCTATGGAAAGTATTTCCGCCTCCTTGAGCCTCCGGTTCAAGTCAGATTGAGCCTTCTCCTCGAAAAGACCCATCCCGACCTTTCGGCCATCACGCTCCAGAGCTTGATCGACACCTATCCTTCGAACGACCTCTCGATGGAGGAGGCCCATCTCCATCTGGCTCGAATCTACCGGAGAAGCTTGAAACGGGCGGACCTCGCCCGAAGGGTTTACGAAAGGTTTCTCGAGCGGTTTCCCGAAAGCGAACACCGGCAGTTCGTCATCAAGAATCTCTCCTCCTTGGATAGGGAGGATGGCTGATGAAGCTCCTTCAGAGATTGCGATCGGCCCGGCGCCTCCATCTCCTTCTTGCACCCATCGTCCTCTATGCAGGCTCGTGGATCTTTACCGAACCCTCCCTCGAGGAGAAGGTGATCGATCGCCTCGAGAAATTCTGTCATGCGGAATACTGGGCGAGGAAGGCTCTGGGGGAAAGGGAGGCCCGGATTGTTGAGTTTTACCGGAACCGATACCGAATGTCGCTGGAGTCGATCTCCCGGCCTCTTTTCGATTACCGGGATAGGGGACAAGTTCAGGCCTTCTTGATCCCGAAAGGTTTTTTATACGAAGCGTGGGAGGAAGGGAGGGGCCGTCGCTCCTACCTTTTGGCCAAGGTGGTGAGCCAAGGGAGACATCGAAACGAGGGCATCGAGCCTATCGAGTTCGACTACCTCATCCTCGGGAAGAAACGGATCGAACCCCACGAGGAATACCGAAAGGGGATCCTGGCGGGGAGGCTCATCTCCTTCGGAGGGGATAAGATCTATATCCACCGGGACCTCCTCGACCACCACCTCCGGTGGTACTTCGAATCGCTCTATCAGACCGACCCCAAAAAACCGGAAAGCCACTATATCATTGACAAAGGTTACAAAGACCCCTACACCTTCTTTCTCTATCAGGACTTAAAGGAACTCTGTGAGGATCTTTTCGTCAAGAGATTATTCAGAAAGAAGACAGATGCCAGAGAATATTTTATTGATCAGGGATTTCATCTCTTCCTCCCCACCCTCCTCGCGATGGCCACGAAGATGGCCAGGGAGAAAGATCTTTCTCTATCACACGACGAACGCTATGTCAGGGCCGTCCTCAGCGGCCTCTCGGAACACCCGAGGTATACCCTTTTTTATCTCGTGGTCGAGGCCGCCCTTCTGAGCGAACGGTCCCTTCTTCGAAAGGTGGGGCGGGAGCTCAAAGGCCGCTTCGAATTTAAACTGCCCGAGACGATAACCCTCGAGCAGATCGCTCGGGTCAGCGGAGAATTGCTCCGAAGAATGGAGAAAGAGGGATCTTAAGGCTTGCCAATGGGCGACCTTTTCTGTATCATACCTTATCCTCTTCGGTGGCGAGGGAAGAGGTTTTTAGGAGGGTTTGCGAGCCATGAAGTCGAAGGGAGATATTCCCATCCTCTTCGTCGAGGCCGATTGCCTTCCCGAGGCCTGGGAGAAGACCGTCCTCAAGGTTTGGGATGAAGGACTCGAGATCCGAACCCAGTACGATAGAGCCGAGGACCCTCCAAGCAAGGATGCGACCGTGATCGTCACGATCCGGGATCCCTTCTCCGAACCGCGGATCCACAAGAACTTTCCCGGGGGGCCGGTGGAGCTCGAGATCTACCGGCAGGAGGTGGTGGAGGGGATCCACGACCATTGGATCGACCCTGAAGCCGGGAAGTGGACCTATACCTACCACGAGCGGCTCTTCGCCTACTGTCCCGTTCAGGACCTGAAAGCTCCGAAGGACCCCGTCAAACCTTTTTCGCCCGTGGATCAGATCGAGTACATCGTCGAGGCGCTTTCGAAGGCACCTTATTCGAGGCGGGCGCAGGCCATCACCTGGATGCCGACGGCTGATATCCATACGGACGACCCTCCCTGCCTCCAGAGGATCTGGTGCAGGCTGGCGGAGGACGAAACGGGCAGGTTGGTCCTTAATATGAATGCCCACTGGCGAAGCCGGGACCTTTATAAGGCCTGGTTCATGAACGTCTATGCCTTGACCGATCTCCAGAGGGTCATCGCGGAAAGGATTTCCGAGAGGATCGGAGGACCCGTGGGCATCGGCCGTTACGTGGATATCAGCGATTCGCTCCATCTCTATGGTCGGTATTTCGAGGAGATCTCGGCCGAGGTCGAAAAGATGCGCGACGGTCAGTTCCGGAATCGGTCCTGGGATAGCACCCACCCCGCCTTTGCCTTGATGGTGGAGGAGGCGAGGGCCAAATTGGCCAGAGATCCCGACTGGTACGCCAAGGGGAAGAAATGAGCAGACCGGTCATCAAGAAGGCCTTTGCCATTGACCGGGGCCCTTACGGCATGATCTGGAGAGCCTACCTCGAGGCCGAGGATCCCGATGGTGATATGGAGAGGATCGCCGTCAGGGTCGACCAGGTGGGATTCGGCTCCTATCCCACCTCCTGGATCGTCCTAAAACCCGAGTACCGTTGGCACTTCCTCGGATATCTCCAGTGGAACACTTTCAGCTCAAGCGGTTCCTCTTTGAGGGAATGGACCCGGCTTACTGTGAAGGTGTCGATCTTCGACAGGGCAGGAAACGAGAGCGATGAGCAGACCTTTCCGGTGACCTTCCTCTCCGGGGAGGAAGAGGGAGATGGAAGCCTCCTTCCCAACCCCTTCCACGTCGAAGATCTTCCTTGCATTGGGTTTATCCACGTGGATCTGACAGATCCCTCCTTGGGTTTTTGAAAGAAGCCCTCTATCTTCCCGGCCCATCTGTTTTGATCCCCGCGATGATCTGAAGAGGAGATGATGTAAGGAGCATGAAATATAGGGAAAGTATGGGAAAGAAAGGGCGTCTTGACCAAATGATGAATTTATGACATCTTATCCTCTATAATCGTTCCGGGAAGGAGAGGGCAAAATGCCTGCACGGAAAACCCTGGGAGACAAGGAAGAGTTAAAAAGGTTTAAAGAAGAGATTATCCATCAGTTTCACATCGTAACCGAGAATGTGATGAACCAGGTGAAGCAGGTTGCCGAGGGGATGGCCAATCTCGATGAAAAGTTTTCCAGAAAATTTAACGAGCTGAAGATCGAGATAGAGAACAAGACCCAACCGATTGCCCAAGCGGTTGTCGATTTAAGGGGAAGAGTGATCAAACTTGACGAGAAGGTAGCGGTTTTGGATGAGAAGGTAGGGGTTTTGGATGGGAAGGTAGCGGTTTTGGACGAGAAGGTGACCGTTCTGGATGGGAAGGTCACCCACCTGGAGGGGAAGACCTCGGCTTTGGGAGAGAGTGTCACAGGCCTTAACAGTAAGATCGATCTGCTCCAGAGGGAATTTAAATCCGATATCCAAGAGACAAGGCAAGAGATCCTGGCAGCGGTAAAGTTTTCCTACGCAGAGTTAGACAAGAGAATTACTACCCTCGAAAAAGAATTTCTCGATCTCAAATACCGTTTGGAGAAATTAGAGTCCCGCGCCCTTTCTTAAGTTCGATTCGACCGCAAGAGGTCTTATGAAAGACAGAGGAGGCCTTGAACGGTCTCGGTTTCGCCTACTTCCCCAAGAGTCGGAATGGGCAAGCCGCAGGCAAAAAGGGGTGATCTAAGAAGAAAGGAGCTCGGGGCTGCCAATCAGGGCGATGCCGGTTTTACGTCGACCGTGTTGTCATAAAAGGTGCTTCCATTTCCCCTGTCGGTCAGCCTATGGGAAGTGAGGGCGTTGACCGAGCGGTGGCCGGGTGCATGTTCCAGCCACCAGATCCCCTCTGCGACCACCACCCCGCTGGGAACCCCTTCGGATACGCGAAGAATGAAGGTGACCTCCCCAAGGGAGTTGTAAGCGATCACAGCCTTTCCATCCTTTAACCCCTTTTTTTCGGCATCGAGAGGGTTCATTTTGAGGTACATCCTGCCCTCTTTCCTCCGGAGGTCTGGCCTTTCCCGGAAGGAGGAATTGAGGCCATAGAAACTTGGTGCGGTCATCAAGAAGAAGGGTTCCTCCCCTCCGTGGGGAGGGAGAAAGGTAGGCAGGGGGTGAGGTTCCTTGGGATTGAGGATTTCGATCTTCCCGGAGGGTGTGCGAAACCTGCCCCGTGCATCGGCTGGAAGGGGAAGTTCTACGGCCTTTCCCATGGAGAAGGCCTTCTGATCGATCCCTTGCCTCATTGGTGAGGGAACGGAGAGAAGGTGGTCGATGAGGTCGTCGGCGGTCTGCTTGAAAAACGGATCGTCGAATCCCATCGCCTCTGCAAGAAGGACAAAAACCTCCCAGTTCGACTTGCTCTCCCCTATCGGGGGAATGGCGGGTTTGGCCCGTTGGATGCAATAGGTGCCATAGGAACGGTATAGATCGCTATGCTCGAGGGAGGAGGTTGCGGGGAGGATGATATCAGCATATCGGGCGGTGTCGGTGAAGAACCTCTCGTGGACCACGGTGAAAAGGTCTTCCCTCAAAAGTCCCTTCAGGACCTGATTCTGGTCAGGTGCCACGGCCGCGGGGTTGGAGGAATAGACATAGAGGCTCAGGATAGGGGGGTCTTTTTCTTCATTCAACGCCCTTCCTAATTGATTCATGTTGATGACCCTCGTTGGCTTCGGCATGAAATCTTCCCTCAGGATCTCTTTCATGGCGAAGGCCTCTTGGGTGCTGGTGAAGGCAAACAGGCCTGCCCCTTTCCTTCCATAAGCTCCGACTAGGGCCGGCAGGCAGACGATGGCCCGGACCGTCATCGCCCCGTTGCCATAGCGGGAAAGACCGCTCCCAAGGCGGATAAAGGGCTTTCGGGCACGGCCATAGGCACGGGCGATCGATTCGATGGTCTCTACCGATAGACCCGTTAGCTGGCTAACCCTCTCGGGAGGATAATTTGGGAGGACTTCCCTTTTCAGCTCTTCGAACCCCAGGACGTGGCTCGCTATAAATTCTTGATCCACGAAGCCGTCCCTGACGAGGAGGTGCATCAATCCAAGGGCGAGGGCTCCGTCGCTCCCGGGTCTGACCAGATAGACCCGATCGACCACCGTGGAGGTCAGATTCTGATAAGTGTCGATCAGCCAGACCGGGGCCCCTTTCTTCCGCGCGATCTTTACACCGTGAAGGAAGTGGACGTTGGTGGCGACCGCATTGATCCCCCATAAGATCACCAGGTCGCTCTCGGCCACCTCATCGGGGTGGGGAGCCGGCGTCTCTCCCATGACCGCCCTCCAGCCCGCTTCCTTCGCAGGCGAGCAGATCGTTCGTTCGAGCCGGGAGGCCCCCAAACGGTGGAAGAAGGGATGGCCGGCATAGCGCTGGATCAATCCCATCGTCCCAGCGTAGGAGTAGGGGAGGATGGCTTCGGCTCCCTCATGTTGGATGATCTCCTTCCACCGCCCAACGATCCGACGGATGGCCTCTTCCCAGGAGACGGGCTGAAATTGTCCCGAACCCTTCGGGCCGGTTCTGAGGAGGGGGTGAGTCAGACGAAGAGGGGAATGGACCGTATCTTGGTACCGGTTCATCTTGGGGCAGAGGGTCCCCCTCGTAAAGGGATGTTCCGGATCGCCCTTTACCTTGATCACCCTCTCCTTCTCCACTTCGACGAGAAGGCCGCAGGCATCCGGACAATCATAGGGACAGACGGAGCGCCTGATTTTTCTCACCCCAATAACCCTCCCTGACTAAAGGATGGCCCCTTTCCCTCCTCTGAGACCGGTTTTTCTTTCTGAAGGCTTGACAAGATCTTGGATTCATATATCATGGTTGAGTAGAGTCATTTTACCCCTGTCGATCTTTAACGTCAATCGATTTATTTCGTGCTTAAAGAGGAGGCAAGTGGGATGAAAAGGTTGGTTTTGGGATTCATGATATTCCTTTCTGCGACCGTATCTGCTTGTGTATCCCACGTCCAGACCGTCCCCGGGCCTTCCGAGCCCGCCCCTGGTCCCGATCCGAAAGTAAGACATCTCGATCTCACCGTGCTACAGCTCGAAGTCCTTCCTGACCCTGTCCGAGAAGGGCAGCGGATGGGTTTTGAGGTCCTTTTGGCAAACCGATCCCGTCACTCCGCGTTGGCCCATCTCTTCATCAAAGACCGTGATGAGGTGGTGGCCCAGGCCTATGAGGTTTGGGTCCGGCCGGGAGAGAATCGGATCTCTTTTCCGCCGACTTCTTATCGGTTTTCGAGGTGGGAGCCCTGTTTCACGGTCGAGGTGGACATCGATCGGACGAGAAGGCCGATCGACCTGGCAAGGGAGTTTTGCCTACGCCAGACCCCTCAAGGTTGGACCATGAAAACACAACAGATCGGACGTTTGGTGGTGGAGGATCTCGAGTTCTCCCCCGACCCTATCACCCCGGGCAGGGAGGTCCGTTTTAAAGCCACCCTGCGAAACGAAGGCCCCCCTCTCCGGGCAAACATCCGCATCCTCGATCGCGATCAATTGGTGGTTCAGATGAAGGATGTATTCCTCCCCCGGGGAACTTCCCAAATCCTATTCCCCAATTCCCATTACCTCTTTCAGAGATTCGACCATTGTTTTACGGTCCAGGTGGATGTGGAAAGGACGCCTTATCAGGTGGATGCGGTCCGACATTTTTGCGCCAAGCCGGCCGGCTGGACCTTAAAACCTCCCCGTCCCTGAATCGAGGGCAAAAAACGCCTCCCACTTGAGAGAACCCGGGCAAGACCCCTTTTCCCCATTAAGTCCATCAGCCAC